>JBHIFB010000043.1:0-24087 GCA_046760905.1 Candidatus Glassiibacteriota bacterium
GAAACGCCCGAGTGAAAGGACTCGGAGCCCTGAATCCGGTCAATCCGCATGCCGAAACAAAAGGAACACTGCCCTGAGCCCCCTTGTTTTGACAACATGCTTGATTCTGTATAGATTACAGCAGAAATTATTTAATCGTTCACTACAGGAAGGAAAGGCTTCTCATGCTGGGCGGTATCTGGAGTAGGGTGAAAGGCATTACTAATCTAACCGGTCTGAGGGGAAAGACCTCCATAAGCGAAGAGGAGTTGATGAATCTGGAGGAGACGCTCATCGAGGCCGATTTCGGGGTAAGATTCTCACAGGAACTCACCGGCTGGATACGTAAAAACGGTGTAAGGGGAGAAGACATTCTATCCACCCTACAGGGAAGAGTAGTCGAGATTCTCAATAACGCCTGTTCAGGCAACAGACTCGGAGTGTCTTCCAACCCGGGCGATTGCACCGTGTACATGGTTGTCGGGGCAAACGGTGTGGGGAAGACGACGACAATCGCGAAACTCGCTCACAGGTTGAAAACGGAGGGGCACAAGGTGATTCTTGCGGCAGCCGATACCTTCAGAGCCGGCGCTATAGATCAGATAAAGATATGGGGTGGGAGGATAGGGATCGAGGTAATCAGTCAGAATGAGGGTGCCGATCCGTCATCAGTCGTGTTCGATGCGATAGACGCTGCCAGGGCAAGAGGAGCGGATTTTCTGATCTGCGATACTTCCGGCAGACTTCATACTCATAACGATCTCATGGACGAGCTCCGGAAGATGAAGAGGATGATCGCAAAGAAGGTGGACGGCGCTCCGCACGAGACACTCCTCATCCTCGATGCTACCACGGGACAGAACGCGATAATTCAGGCCGGGACGTTCAAAAAATATCTGGACGTGAGCGGAGTCATCCTTGCGAAGCTGGATGGGACCGCCAAGGGAGGCAGCGTCGTGGCCATAACTCACGAGACCGGCCTCGCAGTGAAGATGGTAGGCCTCGGGGAAGCTCTGGATGACCTCGTCCCCTTCGATCCGTCCCTTTTCGTTAAGGGACTTCTTTCATGATCAGCCACATATGAAAACGAAATCAGCGAAAGGGATTCTCGACTCACCTGTTCAATATCTTCCGGGAGTGGGTCCCCACAGGGCCACTCTCTTCGAAAGGCTGGGAATAAAAACAGTTCGCGATGTGCTGTTCTACTTTCCGAGACGATACATAGATGCCCGGTCTGTCACAAGGATTTCCGATATCAGTATAGGGGAGAAGACCACCATCGTGGGAAAAGTTATAGGTAAGAATTTGAGAAAAGCCAGGCGAGGCCCACAGATTCTTACTATACTGGTCTCAGATGAAACAGGAACAATTGAGTGTGTGTGGTTCGGTAGAACTTATCTCGAGAGGCGCTTCAACGCCGGCGACATTCTGCTTCTTGTAGGGAGGGCGAGGTTCTACCAGGGTATCAAGTTCTATCCGGAGGAGGAGGAGAAACTCTATATCGAAGGAACGGAACTCGTCCTCGGGGAAGGGAAAGTGATACCGGTTTACGGAGCGACACAGGGTCTCCACCACAAGACAATACGAAGGATTATCGAGAGAGCGATCAGATCATCCCTGTCTCAATTGGATGAGACACTTCCTTCATATCTGCTCGAGTCCGAATCCCTCCCCACTCTCAGATGGGCGGTGTATAAGATGCATTCTCCGGCCGATACCGGTGAGTGGGAGAGATCTAAGAAGAGGCTTGCTTTCGAGGAGTTCCTCTATCTCGAGCTGATTCTCGCCCTGAGACACAAGGGGCGCAATGCAAGAAAGGGGATCCCCTTCAAGCGCTTGAACACCCTCGTCAGGGAATTCTGGAAGTCACTCCCGTTTAGACTCACGAAAGCGCAGGAGAGTGCGATAAAGAGTATATATCGGTTCATGGAATCAGAAAGTCCCATGAACGTCCTCGTCCAGGGAGACGTGGGTTCGGGGAAAACAGTCGTGGCTCTTTTTGCGATAATGAGGGCACTCGAGAACGGCTATCAGGCTGCGCTCATGGCACCGACCGAGGTTCTCGCCGAACAACACGCCAGGACCATAAGCGAGATGATCTCGGGCCTCGATATTAAATTCGCCCTTCTTACGGGGGCTGTGAGGGGCAGGGACAGAAAATCGATTCTTTCGATGCTATCCAGCCATGAACCTGTGATCATAATCGGAACCCATGCCCTCATTCAGGAGGGGGTGTCTTTCAGAAATCTCGGTCTCGTCGTCGTGGATGAGCAACACAGGTTCGGGGTACACCAGAGAGTACAACTGGTGGAGAAGGGATCCAGTCCAGATTGCCTGGTGATGACGGCCACACCGATCCCGCGCTCTTTAGCGATGACGCTATACGGGGACCTGGATGTCGTCGTAATCGACGAGCTCCCTCCAGGAAGGCAGAAGGTGGTGACGAAGATCGTTTCCGAGGAGAAACGGAAAGATGTCTACGAATTCATAAGGCAGAAGATCAGGGAGGGTGACCAGGTCTTCGCCATATATCCCCTCATCGAGCCTTCGGACAAGCTTGGCCTGAAAGATGCATCACAGTGGCACGAAAGATTCAAAAAGGAAATATTCCCTGAATTCAGGGTACACCTCATCCACGGTCGCATGTCGCATCAGATGAAAGAAGAAGCGATGCGTCTTTTCACATGCCATGAGCTTGACATTCTGGTATCTACAACCGTGGTCGAGGTCGGTGTCGATGTTCCTCAGGCGTCCATAATGATCATCGAACATGCAGAGCGCTTCGGTCTCTCCCAGCTCCACCAGCTCAGGGGAAGGATCGGAAGAGGGAGAAGAAAGGGCTACTGCATCCTTTTCACAAAAGATGACATTGCTGAGAACTCCAGGGAGAGGCTCGAGGCGTTCTGTCACACAACAGATGGATTCAGAATCGCTGAGGCCGATCTGAAGCTGCGGGGTCCCGGTGAGCTGATAGGAACGAAGCAGCACGGCATCCCATCATTCAAGGTGGCTGACCTGGTAGAGGACTACCCCATCCTGGAGAGGGCCCGGACACTGGCTTTCGGGATATTGAAAGATGATCCCCAACTCGGCAAGGAGAAGAACGCGATTCTGCGGAGGGAACTCATCAAGAGGCATGCGAGAGGGCTGAGACTCCTTAAGATCGGGTGAATCGGTGACAAGTTGCGGTCTTGACACAACGAGAGCCCATTAGATAAATTAAGAAAACCAAAGGCCAGAGGCGGCAATCCAGAAGTGGGTTGCGTGCCGAATCAAACACGATATGCCCGTGGGGAAGAACAGGGATGATCGATGAACCGAAAAGAATCCTCGTTGTGGATGATGAACCCCACATCGGGAAGATCATCAAACTGAATCTCGAGAGCGCCGGTTACATTATACAGATAGCCACCAACGGCAGAGAGGCTCTCAACCAGGTCGAGAAATTCTCTCCCGACCTCATACTCCTTGATATCATGATGCCGGGGATGAATGGCTATGATGTCCTCTCCCACCTCCGAACGCGATTCAAAACAAGCCATATCCCCATTATTTTCCTTACCGCCAAGAGGGAGATCAATGAGAAGGTCACGGGACTGATGCTTGGCGCCGATGATTACATCACCAAGCCTTTCGTCACCAAGGAGCTCCTTGCCCGGGTCAACAACATACTCATCAAAAGCTCTTCCTTGAGAACCCTGAGCCCGCTCACAGGCCTTCCCGGTAACGTCTCGATCCAGAGGGAGACTTCGAAGAGGCTTAAGGAGGACAAGCAGCATGCCTGGATATATGTCGATATAGACAACTTCAAACATTACAACGACCATTACGGATTCATTCAGGGAGACGAAGTAATCAAGTTCGTCGCCAATCTGCTCGTAGAGGCTCTCGAGGAGAAGGGCAGCGGTACCGATTTCCTCGGCCATGTCGGTGGAGATGATTTCCTGATAATCACGTCTGAAGAGAAAATAGCTCCCGTAACCGACTATATAATTGATGAGATTAAGAAGGACTCTTACCGATTCTTCCCGCCGGAAGATCTCAAAATTGGTTATTACGAGCATCAGACGAGAAACAATGTCCGCGCAAGGGTTCCCACCGAGCTCTGCCTCACAATGGCTGTCATCACCAATGAGAAGAAGGAGTTCGACCATCCGGCTCAGTTGAGCACCGTCGCTGCCCAGGTGAAGGAATGGGGTAAATCCATCGAGGGGTCAATTGTTGTGTATAATCGCAGGCGCTATCCAGGGTGCTAGTGGAAGGAGAGGGGCTTTTGAGGCTGAGAAAAGCCGTCATACTCGCAATCGTGGTGCTGCTAGGTGGTGTGGGATGCGCAAAACGGTCCACCACTACCGTCGGGGGGGATTCCTCATATCGTGAAGGGAGAGTCGTCGAGGGCAAACTGAGAGACAAGAGCCTTGAAAGTAATGGTTACCAATACGGCTACAGGGTTCAGCTTTATGCCACCAGGGATGTGGAGAAAGCCAGGAATGTGGCAGAGTCGGCCAGAAGACTCTTCGGAGAGAAGACCTATATAGAATACCAGGAGCCGCTCTACAAGGTTAGGGTGGGTGATTATCTATTGAGAGATCAGGCCGAAGGAATGCGGCACCGGGTGGCATCAAGCGGTTTCGAAGATGCCTGGATTGTGGAAACGACAATTCGCACCTCAGGCATTCAAGAAAAAGGAGAAGCGCACTGAGAGGGGCTACGAGAGAGCCAGAGTATCCGTACCGGAGAATTCTCTGCCTGTACGATGATAGAAGGGATATGTTTTATCCCTTTTCGTTTTTACGGCCACTCTCCGAAATGCGAATCGGCATGCTCACCATGAGGGAGCGGATCGAGAGAGCGGTGGGTCTCGAAGCGCAACTACTGCTTAACGCTCTCCACCTCCGGGCGATCTCAGAAGACCTGGTACCTTCCTGCAAAAAGAGCCCGGCCTTTCACGTAAATTCAGCCCACCTGTCCCTGGCTGTTCCCTCCCTCTTTCTCAGTTCGAGACTCATACCCTCAGGTGACCTGGGCCGGATGGTGAAGGAGTCTGCTCCCGCAATGGTGTTCAAATCCGGCAAGGAGATTGCGGGTTTCACACTCCCTCCCACGACAAAAGAATGCGAGATCGAAAGGCTCATGAATCCGGATAGAGAATATATCGAGTATCTATCGGGAAGTTCAATTGAAGAGGTCAAAATCGACTCGAAGCTTGTGAGGAATGCGTGGGAAATGATAGAGATGAATGAATCACAGCTTGCTGCGGATTTCACACTTTTGGCCGGAGAAGGTCGTGACAGACAGAGGTCTCCCCCGGGAGTGGTCCAGAAAGGTGCCGAGAATATATGGGTTTCAGCTCGAGCTGAGATTTCACCACAGGCGGCCCTGGATGGGAGCAGTGGACCAATATGGATTGCAGAGGGCGTAAGCGTGCTCCCCTTCTCCTACATCGAAGGACCGGCGTATGTGGGTCATGACACCATAGTGAACGGAGCCATCATCCGAGGCGGAACCACCGTCGGACCCGTGTGTAGAGTAGGAGGTGAGGTGGAATGCACAATCTTTTTGGGTAATGCTAATAAAGCTCACGGTGGTTTCCTGGGTCATTCGATAGTGGGGGAGTGGGTGAACCTGGGTGCGGGGACGATCAACTCTGATTTGAAGAACAATTACAGCAGTGTAAAGATTACCGTGGCTGATAAGGTGTACGATACGGGAATGATAAAAATGGGAGCCCTCATAGGGGATCATGTAAAAACGGGTATCGGGACACTTATCAATACAGGGGCCGTTTTCGGAATCGGCTGTAATCTATTCGGGGGTGGTATCCAACCGAAGTTCATACCCGATTTCATCTGGGGCGGAGCCGGTCGATATGAAGAGTACAGGTTGGAGCCTTTCCTGGAAACAGCCGCCGTCATCATGAAAAGAAGAGGGAAAACACTGACGCAGAGGCTGCGGGCGTTATTCGAAACCATCTTTCGTATGTCGGCTTCGGCTCGGTTAAAGTGGTTGACCGAAATGAGAGGAGTATAGTCCGGTGAAAGCGGGTGCGCTCATCCTGGCCTCCGTCTGCTTTCTGTGTGCTGCGTCGGTGTCGCGGTCTTGGGAAATAGAGGCAGGTCCCGGCTGGTTTCTTCCCCGTGGTGATTGGAGCAGAGGATTCTCCAGTGGGAAGATGCTTGAGCTGAGAGTCTACTTCCCTTTCACGCGGTCTTTGACCGTGGGTGGAGGGTTGGCGACCGTCAGCATGCCTCAAGATGAGGGTCAGGCCGCGCTAGATTTCATTCTGCCGGGGGTTCTCATCAGGTACGAGCTGAGCCCTCTGAGGCAGCGGCTGCTGCCACACGTCGGTTTCAAGGCGGGGGTCTCGAGAGAAGTACTGAAAGTGGGATTGGGGAGAGAATCCGATTTCGATATAGTGTTGAGTGTGGTGGGGGGGTTGTCCTGGAAGATAAGCGGGAGGACCTCCCTTCAGATAGAATCATCACACGTCTGGTTTTTTGCCCCTGATGGTGCGACGGGTTTTACACTGATTCCTTCATTCAGGATTGCGATGTAGAGCGAGATGAAAACCAGCCTGGGAACTCTGTTGAAAAGGTTGCTTCTGATTTTGCCGCTTGCACTCGCATGCGAGTCCCAGACTTTTTTCAAAAGACTTGCGAGTGATTACACGCCTTACCAGAACATCGGGAATAGGTGGGAATTCGTGGTGGCCGGTGAGGACACCTTCACGATCGAGTGGCTCGTCACCAACCGTGTCACTCTCGGCGGGGTGATGGCCTCGGAGATCGAAGAGGGTGAGAACATCCTCTACATGGCGCGTGAGCCTGATGGGCTCTATGAATGGGTCAGCACGAAACGGAAATTCTCTGACGAGGAGATAACCCTTGAGGAGAGATGGAGAAAGAGGCTCGAATTGCCTCTTGCAACCGGAAACAGATGGGTCGATAGCTACGAAAACGAGGTGACCCATACGGGGCTCACATATAGAATGGAATCTAAGCTTGAGGGCGAGGTCGATGGAATCGATCCGGTGCTCACCCAGGCGGATTTCTTTGAAAATGCCTATGCGGTTGACATACGTATAGAGACAACGATAGACGATCCTATATCGGGCGAGACAACCGAGGTGACCGTGCTGCGAGAGTGGTACGCTCCGGATGTCGGGCTCGTTCGCAGAAAGATAACAGGCTCAGACGAATGGATCCTGCGCGATTTCTCCGTGATAAAATAAACGCGGGGAAAAGGCCATGAGAGTGCTGATCACCGGAATCGAGGGTTTCGTTGGCAGGCATCTTGCATATGCATTGCTAAGGGCGGGGCATGAAGCGTTCGGGACGGTGCTCAGGGAGGTTGATCTCGAGCAATTGAGGCAAGATCTCCCCGAGGTCCCTCTTGATAGGGCTGACCTGAGGTTCGGCGGTTCCCTCGATCGGTCGATCACCTGTTGGAGACCGCATTGCATAGCCCATTGTGCCGCCCAGAGCTCAGGTTCGTTCTCATTAAAAAATCCGGTGACCACTTATAGAGTCAACGTCATCGGCACAATGAACGTACTCGAAGCGGCAAGGTTACATGAGTGGGATGGCAGGGTACTGATCGTGAGTTCGGCCGATGTGTATGGGAACGTCGGATCGTCCAGGTTGCTCGGAGAGAATGATCCACTGAGACCGATCAATCACTATGCCGCAAGCAAGGCGATGGCAGAGATGGTAGCCGAACAGTATTTCCATAACCATGGAGTGAGGACGGTTCGTGTCAGGTCGTTTCCGCACACGGGACCCGGCCAGAGTCCTCGTTTCGCACTCTCCAGTTTTGCCAAGCAGATAGCCCTGGCGGAAAGCAGTGGCGGGGGTAAACTGAGGGTGGGGAACCTGGAGATTGTCAGGGATTATCTGGATGTGAGAGACGTTGTCAAAGCTTACATCGCCGTACTAGAAGACGGTAGGGATGGCGAGGTATACAACGTCGCGGGGGGACGGTCCCACAGTCTCAGGAAGCTTCTCGATGATCTAATCGGACTGAGCGAAGCGAGCATCGAGGTCGTCCAGGACGACAGACGCATGAGAAAGGTTGATATCGAATACCAGGTCGGGGATTCAGCGAAACTTACACGGGAAACCGGCTGGAAACCGGAAATCGGGATTGAGGACACTCTCAGGGACCTTATCGATTATTGGAGGGGTCGTGTGGCGAATTGAATAATGCTCAACCTGTTGAAATATAAAAGCTTAAGCTGAAAGTACAGAATACTTTAATCGGTATCAAGGGGCCCAAGAAAAAGGGTTGACAAAAAAAAGTCTTTTATATATACTTAAAATCGCCATTTACTGGAAGGAGGGATAGCTCATCGAGTAGGTTGCTACAGGCTCTTTCTCAGTACGAACATAAGGGTTCTCCCGAAAGAGGGCGTGTCTGTAGTTAGCCACGTTGAGTGTCTGTCCTCGGGTAAAGGCACAGCAAACAGTGAGTATCGATATTGCCCGAGCGCATAGACTCGGGCATTTTTGTTATGGAACGGAACCTCGCAATGCTTGATATCAGAGTCTGGAGCCTATTGTTCCTACTCGTTTTCACTCGTCTACTCGCCGCCGGCCAGGATGAGGATAAGGAGAAGCTACTGCGCGAACTCATGCTGGAGAAAGAAGGTCCTCCGGAAACTGTCAGGATCAAAGATGTCCCTCTCGAAGGGCCGGTTGAAAGGTCTATCTACGTAATCGGTCCCGGCGATATACTGACGATAGGCATATGGGGTGAGGAGGAGAGGATCATGAAAATCCCGGTCACTCCCGAGGGGAATATCATCGTACCGAGTGTGGGCATAATACCGGTGGCGGGATTGACAATTCAGGATGCAGAAAGGAAAACGATTGACACCTTGATGAAATTCTACAAGACCCGCAACATAACCCTTACATTGACCAGTATAAGAAGCATAAAAGTGTTCCTCTCAGGCCAGGTAGATGAACAGGGTTCTCTAATCGTGACACCTGTGGATAGAGTTTATGACGCTATCAAAAAGGCGGGAGGTTTCAGGGAAGCTGCTTCGAGGAGGTCAGTAATTCTGGAACGAAAGGACGGTTCGGTTCAGACTCTGGATCTTGTGGAATTCCTCGTGCACGGGAGCCTGGATGAGAACCCCGTCCTACGGGATGGCGACAGGATACATGTACCTCCAAGGCAGAATTACATCCGAGTGCGGGGCGAAGTGAACGGGTTGAAGGAGGGTGGGCTCAAGGAGCAGCCGCTCACAGGAGATCGGCTGCCGTTTCCCAATGAGGAACTGATAATCGAGCACAGGAGAGGTGACAGGCTCAGCGAAGCCATTGAGATGGCGGGAGGAATGGCTGAGGCGGCGGATCTGGCACATATTATGATACGTAGAAACTCAGACTCCCGGCCCGATTCGACCATAACGGTCGACATGAGGGATTTCTATTTCAATGGTGACAGAGCGGGTGATATCCTCGTCGAAAGCGGTGATATCATAGATGTACCGGTTCTGAGGGAATTCATTTACGTCACCGGTGCGGTGCAGAATCCCGGCTCGTTCCCGTATGAATCCAGCTTCACCGCAAAGGATTATGTGGGACTTGCTGGAGGTCCCAGCTCGACAGGTTCAAACACCAGATGGAGGGTGGTGAGTGTGTCGGGTAAGAAGCGAGGCCTCAGCAGGGAAGATCGGTTGCTGCCGGGTGAGACGATAATCGTGCCTGAGAGGATGATAAGAAGGATAGGAAATGTTCTTGTGCCTCTCTCGGCGGTTTCGACCATAATCATAGCGATAGCGGCGCTTCAGAGGTGAAGGGATGCCACTTGAGGGCAAGTCCTTTGATAAAAATCTTTGCATTTTCAGATCATGATGTTATTATTCCTTGAAATCTTGAGCCTCAACATAGAAAGGCTTATGGGAACGGAGAAAATCATCTTTAACGTTTTCCTGGTCTTTGTAATCGCATTACTATTCTCGCTGATTGTCACACCGCTAATCTGGAAGCTGGCACTGAGGCTGCAGGAACCCAAGACCAGGGAGAGGTTCGTTCCGGAACTCGGGGGGATTGCGATATTCCTGAGCTTCATGGTTGGGCTTTTGATCGCTGTACTCCTGTCTCCAGAGAGTTTCCAGGAACTCGAAGGAAAAATTCTCGGGATGGTCCTTGGCGGTACGACGGTACTTCTTGTGGGTGTATACGATGACATCAGGGGAACGAACTGTCTGCAAAAGTTCATGGGGCAGACACTTGCCGCGCTGATTGCCATCTATTTCGGTTTCAACATATCCATGATAAATAATCCCTTCGGAGAGCCTATAACACTCGGTTTTTTCTCGATCCCGGTAACCCTGCTATGGATCGTTGGGATATCCAACGCCATAAATCTGATAGATGGTCTCGATGGTCTGGCTGCCGGAGTGGCAAGCGTTACAGGTCTTACCCTCTTCCTTATCGCCACATACATGGGCAAATTCCCAACCATGTTCCTGACCGCCATACTCGTGGGGTCCATACTCGGCTTCCTGAAATATAATTTCAATCCGGCGATGATATTTATGGGTGATACCGGGAGCCTGTTCCTCGGTTTCCTCCTGGCCCTCATTTCTATCCAGGGTTCCTACCAGACCTCGACTGCGGTTGCGATCCTCATTCCAATAATTGCCCTCGGCGTACCGATCGTCGATACACTCTATGCCATATTCAGACGCGCCAGGAAAGGGGTAAACCCTCTGAAGGGTGACAAGGAACATATCCATCACAGGTTGCTCAATCTCGGACTTACTCATAAACAGGCAGTCATGCTGATTTATGGGGTGAGCATGCTGTTCGGGATTATTGCTTTTCTCCTTACCGCTGCAAACGATGAGTTCACGGCCGTGCTGCTTCTGATAGTGGGGATCATCGTTTATATAGGAGTGAGAAGGCTTGGTTACATAGAATTCACCGCGTCACCACAGAAGGATTTTTTAATGGGAAAGCGATCTGAAGAGGTGATTCGGGAGGAGGAAGAGGTAGAAGATGTTGAGGAAGTTCCCGTTGAAAAGCTCTAAGTCGATGCCCGCCTCAGAATGCTCACCCCGCAAAAAGGTCCGACCTATCGGGACTCCTTTCCCTGCAGCAGGTGCAGGAGTGGTTCGCTGAGAATCGTCCCGATGCCGACATTAAGTGGGAAGCGACATGTGACAGATCAGAGTTTTGATGCATGCCGGTGAATTTTCTGTAGCGGTCTATCATCAAGGAGTCTTGTATTAGAAGGCTGGATGATTATTTTATCTGGCATTGTAAGCTCGCATTTAACGTTACCTTATTCACAGGGTTCAGGATGCAGGGGAAATAACAATGGGAGCCCGAACGGGTATGGAAAGATTCATCGCTGATACTGCGCGCATCGGGGAAGGCTCAACTGTGGGCACAGGTGCGATCATCATGGATAATGTTGAAATTGGCGAGGGCTGCGTTCTTGGAAATAACATCGTCGTCCACCCAGGCGCGAAGTTGGGTAACATGGTGAGAGTAGACGATGGTTCAATAATCGGCAAATCGCCCATGAAGGCCCGATACAGCACGTTGAAGGAATCCGAGGAGATCAAGGGTGCGGTCGTGGGCAACGAGGTCATCATCGGCGCGAATGTTGTGATCTATGCAGGCTGTGTGCTCGGAAGTTATGTAATGGTGGCCGACCTTGCAACGGTGAGGGAGGACGTGAGCATAGGAGAATACACAATAGTAGGCAGGGGAGTCGCCATAGAGAACAAAACCAGTATCGGTAGGTACTGTAAACTGGAAACGAACTGTTACATCACGGCTCACTCGATCATCGAGGATTACTGCTTCATAGCTCCAATGGTTACGACAACGAACGACAATTTCCTGGGTAGGACTAAGGAGAGATTCAAGTATCGAAAGGGACCACATCTGCACAGAGGGGCGAGGATCGGCGGTGGTGCGGTGCTCATGCCAGGTATTGAGATAGGAGAAGATGCAGTGATTGGGGCGGGGTCCTTAGTCACGAAGGATGTACCGGAGAGGAAAGTTTACTACGGGGTTCCCGCGGTATACGTGAGAGAAACTCCGGATGAGCAATTGCTGGAAAATCAGGAGGGAATCGGAGACCTGGAATGATGAGAGAGGATACTGTATTGGGCATAAAGGTTCCCATCGTGAATCTTGGCGCACAGCACAGGGAAATAAGAGATGAGATCGATGAAGCGATCAACCGTGTAATCGAGAGCAATCAGTTCATAATGGGAAGCGAAGTCGAAAAGCTCGAGGAGGATCTCAGAAAGTACCTGAAAGTTGAATGGGCTTTCGGGTGTGCATCCGGTACAGCCGCTCTGGAGCTCGCGCTCCTGGCTTACTCCATAGGTAACGGTGATGAGGTTATCAGCACTCCCTTTACGTTCATATCTACCGCCGAGGTCATCTGTCTTCGTGGGGCTAAACCGGTGTTTGTTGATATCGATGCGGACAGCTTCAACATGAATCCCGACCTGATCGAAGAGGCGGTTACCGAAAAGACGAAGGCCATCATACCCGTTCACCTGTATGGGCAGAGCGCCGACATGGATCCTATACTCGATATAGCACAGAGATATGACCTGGCGGTTATAGAGGATGCCGCTCAAGCACTGGGTGCCGAATACAAAGGCGTGAAGCTCGGAACCCTGGGAGGAATCGGCTGTTTCAGCTTCTTCCCCACGAAAAACCTTGGATGCATGGGTGATGGCGGGCTTATCGCGGTCAGAGATGTGGATCTGGCTGAAAGCGTTTCGGTTATGAGACTGCACGGCGCTGCTAAAAAATACCGTCATCCCATATTGGGTACGAACAGCCGGCTGGATGAAATCCAGGCTGCCGTGATACTGGTCAAGCTCAAGTATCTCGACACCTGGAATGAGAGAAGAGCTTATATCGCTTCGTGCTATAATGAGGGGTTGAGGAATCTTCCCGTCGAGCTTCCGAAAGACCTCGGATACGGCCGACATATATATCACCAGTACAGCATCAGGTTTATCGGAAGAGACGATCTGAGTAAGCACCTGAAATCAAGGGGAATCCAGACTGCTGTCCATTACCCATATCCACTCCATTTCCAGCCGGTATTTTCGTTCCTTGGAATGAACGAAGGCTCATTCCCTGAGAGTGAGCGTGCCGCAAGGGAGGTCCTATGCCTGCCGATTTATCCGGAGATGCAAGACGAGGAGGTTGAGATGGTGATAGATGGGATAAGCTCATACTTCGGATAATCGATGATCAATGTAATCGTTATTCATGTCAGGAGGAGGAGGTGCTGGATCTTAAATACATAAGGGAAAACCCTGGTATCGTAAAGAAGGCTGTGATTGACAAGGGCGAGGAGGTGGATGTAGATAAAATAATCGCACTTGATAAGAAGAGAAGGGATATTATCAGTGAGGTTGAAAAGCTAAAAGAGGAACGGAACAAGCGGTCGAAAGAAATTGCCGAGCTCAAGAAGCAGAGGCAGGAACCAGTCAATCTCCTGGCAAAAATGCGGGATCTATCTGCGAAAATCAAAGAGTATGATCGCGATCTTCAGGGTGTTGAAGCAGATCTTGGTGATCTCCTTATGTGCGTTCCCAACATTCCCCATGAAAGCGTTCCGGTGGGTGAGGATGAGAGCACAAACCAGTTCGTAAGAAGCTGGGGAGAGCTACCAGAGTTCGATTTCGAACCCCGACCTCACTGGGAAATCGGGAAAAGGCTCGGGATGCTGGATATAGAGAGAGGCGGTAAACTAACGGGGAGTGGTTTCATTCATTACCAGGGCCAGGGGGCCAGACTCGAGAGAGCACTCATAAACTACATGATAGATCTCCACGTTGAGAAGCACGGATACACCGAGGTGTTTCCTCCATTTGTTGTGAACAGAGCGAGCATGACCACGACCGGTCAGTTACCGAAGCTCGAAGAAGACATGTATGTCGTGACTCAGGACGACCTATTTCTTATTCCCACAGCGGAGGTACCGGTCACCAATATTCACAGGGGAGAGACATTAAAGCCCACCGAGCTTCCCAAGTACTATGTCGCTTACACTCCATGTTTCAGGCGTGAAGCCGGTGCCCACGGGAAGGATACGAGGGGGTTGATCCGGGTACACCAGTTCGACAAAGTGGAACTGGTTAAGTTCGTCGAGCCCGAACATTCATATGATGAGCTCGAGGAGCTGCTACGAGACGCGGAGGAAGTTCTCCAGACCCTCGGGCTCCCATACAGGGTCATGCTTCTTTCGACAGGGGACCTGAGCTTCTCCGCATCCAAGTGTTATGATATAGAGGTATGGGCGCCAGGAGTGCAAAAGTACCTCGAGGTATCGTCATGCTCCAACTTCGAAGATTTTCAGGCCCGGCGGGGTAATATACGATATAAGCCGGTAGCAGGTGAAAAACCCAGGTTCGTTCACACTTTGAACGGTTCCGGTGTGGCATTGCCCAGGACAGTAATCGCCATTCTTGAGAACTATCAGAATGAGGATGGAACCGTTACAGTACCCGGAGCGATTAGAGAGTACATGGGTGGGCTTGAGACCATTAGTTGAGAACCTGACGTGAGGAGAGAAATGGGAAATGAGTAATCCCGTCCAGAAGATTTCAAGAATGAGCCCTTCCCTGCTTCTTGTATCCTTCCTCGTGCTGTTTGTGCTCTATGTCATATACAGTCAGAACCTCGTGAACGAGCTCAAAGAGGATGAAGCCATCGTTTCAGAGGCCTATGGAAAGTTCTGGGCAACCGCCTTCCAGGAGGGGAGAGAGCTGGAAATAATCCAGTCCATATTCAGTCACATCGATTTCCCAGTCGTTGTGATAAATGCAAGGGGAAAGCCGCTGCACTGGGAAAACATCGGTGTCCCCGTTGATGCCCGTGATTCCCAGTCTCTCGAGATGGTGAAGCAGATCGCCAGTGAACTCGATACATACAATCCACCGTTCACAATGACCGGACCGGGCGGAGAGAAGAATTTCGCGACCGTTCATTACGGGGAATCCAGGATAATCAGGGAACTCCGGTACATGCCCTATCTTCAGGCAGCTGTCATAATAGTGTTCGCAATCCTGGCTATATGGATAATACGGTACAACCTCCGGAGTGAGAGGAAGCTTATATGGGTCGGCATGGCGAGGGAGAGTGCTCACCAGCTGGGTACGCCTCTCTCGTCTCTCAGGGGTTGGGTCGAGCTCCTTAGATTGAGGGAAGAGGCTGCGGTAGATTCGAGATCGGGAGAGAGTATCCTGGCAACTTCCATCAAAGAGATCACCACCCAGATGAATGAAGACCTGACAAGGCTCACGAAGATAGCCAACCGTTTCGAGCTCATCGGGAGGACTCCGCGGTTCCAGGAGACTCATGTTGAGGAAATATTGAGGAACATGGAGTTATACTTTCGAGCCAGGATCCCTCAGCGCACTGAGAGCATAACACTCAATTTCGATGTGCCTGATCTGCCGCCCATCTCTGGAAACCCCGAGCTTCTCGAGTGGGCTTTCGAGAACATCATTAAAAACAGCATCGATGCTCTCGAGGGCAGGGGCGGCGTCATTGACGTGACAGCATGGCTTCACGAAGGCAGAGACATTCACATAACAGTCTCTGATACAGGTGTTGGGATCTCAAAGAGGCTGAGAAAGGATATGTTCAAAGCGGGCATTACGACCAAGGAGAGAGGTTGGGGAGTGGGCCTCTCGCTGGCCAAGAGAATAATCTCCGACTATCACAGGGGGAATATAAGACTGATCTCCACATTCGAGAACAAAGGCACGGTTTTCCTCGTGACACTCCCTGTCTGATGATCGATCGCTGATCGTATCAATTGGAGTATCACCGGGAACGCGTCCTTTCCTCTCATAAAGCTCGGATCAATCGGTCGGACTCATCCAAAGCCGAACTGAAGTTCCTAGAAGCAAATGAAAACCAGGATGAAGCTAAAAAGTGAATTCTTTCTGAAAAGAGGGATGACGATGATTGAAACCGCTGTCAACCTGATGTACGATGGGAAGTGGGAAGAGTCCATCAAAGAATCCTTTAAGGCAGCGAGAACGCATTGTGCCGCATTGCTTGTGAGCCTGGGTGGTGACCCGGAAAATGGCGGGCTTGCCAGGCTTCTGGGGAAGATCGAAAGCTCGGGGGGAAGAAAAGTCCCAGAAGATCTTCTGGCGAGATCCAGGAAGCTCGACAGAATGTATTTACTGATAAGGAAGCAGACAGCGAGCAGGCTTGGATGGAGTGATTATCCAGACGAAGAACAATGTTCCGATATGATCCATAATGCCCGATCGATAGTCAAATATTGCCTGGGCGGTATGAACCGGTCGCATTCTAACAACAAACCCGTTGACGAGGAAGAGTAACAATAGGACATGGATATTTCGCTAGAGGAAGTGAAAAAGATAGCCCATCTTGCCCGTCTGCACATGGTGGAAGAGGAGCTCAGGTCACTGGCGCACGACCTCAACCAGATCCTCATATTCCTCGAGAAGCTCTCGAAGCTCGAGTCCTCTCAGACCGGCTCTGAGCTCGAGATCACCGGCAGCCAAATCGACCTGAGACCCGACAGACCTCTGGATTCCTCCCGGGCGGAAGGCATCAGATCTGCCGCCTGCTCTCCTTTAGACACATACTTCAGCGTGCCGGGTGTTATGGAAAAGAATGAACCTCCTGGAAATTCATAGAACTCCTGCCCGACAGATCGCTCAGCTCGTGAGAAACGGGGAAATCGATCCTGAAGAGGTGGTAGAGCACTTCTTGGAAAGGATTCAAAGCCTGGACGATGAGATCAACAGCTTCGTCCACCTTAATAAGGATGGTGCGCTCGAGAGAGCAGGGAGGTTGCGAGCGAAGTTAAAGGTTGGTGGCGAAGCAGGAGTGCTTTGCGGTGTACCGGTCGCGGTGAAAGACAACATCGTAACCTGCGGAATGCCTACGACCTGCTGTTCGAAGATGCTTTCAGGTTACATTCCACCTTACAACGCAACTGTAATTGAGAGACTGCTTGCGGCTGATGCGATAATCATAGGAAAGACTAACATGGATGAATTCGCCATGGGTTCATCGAATGAGACATCGTTCTTTGGTCCCGTGAAAAATCCGGGTGCTTTGGACCGTGTCCCTGGTGGTTCAAGTGGTGGTTCCTGCGCAGCCGTGGCTGCTGGCTTTGCTCCCCTTGCTCTCGGATCGGATACCGGTGGTTCGATCAGGCAGCCTGCAGCACTCTGCGGTGTCGTCGGGCTCAAGCCCACCTACGGGATGGTTTCCAGGTATGGCCTGATCGCCTTTGCCAGTTCCCTGGATCAGATAGGGCCAATTGCAATGGATGTCGAGGATGCCTCTCTACTTCTCTCTGTAATAGGAGGCCACGATCCGCTGGACTCGACGAGCCTTTGCAGGGACGTCTCCGATATCCATGAGGAGATCGGTCAAGATGTGGAAGGAATGAGAATAGGGGTTCCCACAGAGTATTTCCCTCCCGAGCTCGAGGGATCGGTAAGGAATGCCTGCGAAACCGCGTTGAAATTGCTTGAGCATGAGGGGGCCGAGATAGTGAAGATATCCCTTCCCCTCACCGAGTTTGCGCTCGCAGCATACCACATCGTTGCGAATGCCGAGGCGTCATCCAACCTTGCCCGCTATGATGGTGTCAGGTTCGGTTTCAGGGGCGCCACCGCTTTGGATCTCTGGGAAATGTATGCAAGGACCAGAAGCGAGGGATTCGGCAGAGAGGTGAAAAGGAGAGTAATGCTGGGTACATTCGTCCTGTCTGAGGGATACTACGGCGAATATTACCTGAAGGGAATGAGGGCGAGGAACCTGATAAAGAGGGAATTTAAAGATGCTTTCGATAAAATAGATGTGATACTCGCACCCACGACGCCGGATCCGGCCTTCAAGCTCGGTGAGCGTCTCGAGAGTCCTGTAAGCATGTATATGTCAGATGTCTTCGTCACACCGGCAAACCTCGCCGGTATACCAGCGGTGTCGATTCCTGCCGGGTCAGATCGTGGACTGCCTGTCGGAATCCAGCTTCTGGGCAGCCACTGCGGCGAGAAAACCATTCTCACTGTAGCAAAGATGCTGGAGGGTCGTCTGAATTGATGCAGTATGAACCTGTTATAGGGCTCGAGGTTCACGCACAGCTCTCGACGGAAACAAAGCTGTTCTGCTCCTGTAAAGCGACATACGGCGGTGAGCCGAACACGATGATCTGTCCCACATGCGCGGGGCTACCCGGAGCGCTGCCGGTTCTTAACGAAAAAGCGGTACAATACGCCGTCATGACGGCCAAGGCGTTGAGATGTTCAGTCCACGAGCGATCAGTGTTTGCGAGGAAGAACTATTTTTACCCGGATCTGCCGAAGGGATATCAAATAACACAGTATGAAATGCCCATCGCAACCTGTGGTTCCATCGATGTTGACTTCGAACATGGTGTGCGCAGCGTAAATATTCGAAGAGTTCATCTTGAAGAGGATGCCGGGAAATCGATCCATTCGGCCGGTGGCTTAACACTCATCGATCTCAACAGGTGCGGGATTCCTCTGTTGGAAATCGTATCTGAGCCTCAACTTTTTTGCCCGAGAGAAGCATCTCAATACATGAAGAGACTGAGGCAGATTTTGCTTTATCTTGGCGTGAGTGATGTGAACATGGAAGAAGGCAGTCTCAGATGTGATGCGAACGTTTCGGTAAGATTCGGGGCACAGGGGAAGCTTGGCACGAGGACTGAACTGAAGAACCTCAATTCATTCAGATTCCTCGAGAAAGCCCTGTCGAAAGAGATAGAGCGCCAGAGGAATCTCCTTGAGAGAGGTGCACGGATACTTCCTGAAACCCTCCTCTGGGATGAAGAGAAGGAAGAGGTGAGGGTGATGAGAGTAAAGGAAGAAGAGCAGGATTATCGTTATTTTCCCGAGCCGGATCTCATCCCTCTCGAAATCGATTCCGCCTTCATCCGGGAAGCGGACGAAAAGCTTCCTGAGCTCCCGCTTGTGCGCAAGAAGCGCTTCACCGAGCAGTACGCCCTTAGTGAAAAGGACTCGGAGGTACTCACACAGAGCAAGAGCCTCGCGGATTATTTCGAGGAGGTAGTAGGCTACAATGTCCCTGCAAAAATGGCGAGCGACTGGATCAGGGTCCAGGTTATGGCCGAAATCAAGAAAAGGGGCCTGTGCATAACGGATTTGCCCATCGGGCCTTCATCGCTCGCCTCCCTTTTGGAGCTCAAAGAGAGGGGCAGAATCAGTATGCCGGCCGCAAAGAAGGTGTTTTCAATGATGCTCGAGGGGGCCGGGGAACCAATGGAAATCATTGCGAGAGAAGGACTTGCAAGGATGGACCGGTCCGATGAGCTTGAGAAGGTCATAGATCAAGTGTTAAGTGACCTGGCGCCTCTTGTAAGACGTTACAGGAAGGGCAAGACTGCATTACTCGATAGATTTGTAGGCGAGGTGATGAAAAGGACCCGGCGGCGAGCCGATCCCGAGAATGTACGGGAGCTTTTCCTCAAGAAGCTTGGAGTGCGGAAGTGAATGATCCGCGGTGGGGAATCTGTCCCTGCATGAGTCTGCCAGAGCTTCATTTCCTCTGCCCCGAGGGCAGTTGAAAAGAGGTCATAATGGCATACACCTGCCATATTGGCACCATACTTTCAAGAATTGTTTTCTTCACCCTCTGTGCAGTTTGGATCGGAGGTCGTAATCTATTGAAAAATAGAAAGTTACAATTTGCGTTGGTGGGACCAGCCTATGGCATACCTTTTGCTTCTCAGCCAGGTTGGAAAGGAATTCTATGCATTGGATCCCCAGGAGGTGTGTATCATGGGTAATCATTTGAAAACAACTATCTTGCTGGCTTCTCTCACTGCCCTCATAATCCTGATCGGCAGGTTTCTGGGAGGACAGTCTGGCATGGTGTTCGCCTTTCTTCTCGCAGCTCTCATGAACCTGGGAAGCTACTGGTTTTCCGACCGTATCGTCCTGGCGATGTATCGAGCAAGGGAAGTGTCAGAATCTGAGGAGCCTGGATTGCATTCGATAGTCAGGAGGCTATCTCAGAGAGCCGGTATTCCCATGCCAAGGATACATATCACCGACAGTCCTTCACCGAATGCCTTCGCGACGGGAAGGGATCCATCTCATGCCGCAGTCGCTGTCACGCGGGGGCTCCTGGAAGTCATGGGAGAAGCGGAAATCGAGGGAGTACTCGCTCACGAGCTCGCACACGTGAAGAACCGGGATATACTCATTAGTTCCGTCGCTGCCACGCTCGCCGGTGCGATCATGATTATAGCCAGTATGGCGAGATGGGCGGCACTTTTCGGGGGCTTCGGAAGGAGCAATGACCGGGATGGAGGGGCGATAGGTCTTTTGATCACAGCTTTTGTAGCTCCGATAGCGGCGATGCTGATTCAGCTCGCCATCTCCAGATCGAGGGAGTTTCAGGCTGATTACACGGGAGCGAAAATCTCGGGCAACCCGCGGAGGCTCGCCTCTGCGCTAAAAAAACTCGCAGTGGCCACAAAGAAGCTTCCAATGCGGGCCAGTCCGTCGACGGCCCACATGTTCATAGTGAATCCACTGGCAGGTGGAGGAGTCGCGAAACTTTTCAGCACGCACCCGCCGCTCGAGGAGCGAATAGCCAGGCTGGAGAGGATGGCCATGTAAGCATGCTTGATACATCGGTGTCACGATTATGAAGTATTAGGAGGCGAGAAATATGAGATTCGATAGATTCACTGTGAGAGCTCAGGAGGCCATCTCCGATGCGCAGGACCTGGCTCTCGAAAGAGGTAACCCGGAGGTGGATTCCCTTCACCTCCTCATGTCGCTTCTGGGACAGAGTGACGGGACAACGGGTCCGGTTGTGGACAAGCTGGGAGGAAACAGGGAAGCCCTGTGGAAAGAGTGTGAAGAGGCCACCGATAGGCTCGTTAAAGTTTCAGGTGGTGGAGTGGGACAGATCGGCGTATCGCCAGCTCTCAGGGAAGACCTCAAGCAGGCCTTTAAAGAGATGGATGCCCTCAAGGACGATTATGTTTCCACGGAACACCTGCTACTCGCCATGTCACGGAATGGCGGGGAGTGCGGAGAGATCATGAGACGGAATGGCCTAACCAGGGATAGCATACTGAAAGCCCTTGTTGATATAAGAGGTACACAGCGGGTAACCGATCAGAATGCGGAGGACCGGTACCAGGCTCTCGAAAGGTTCGGTAGGGACCTCGTGGAGCTTGCCAGGAAGAACAAGCTGGATCCTGTCATCGGGCGTGATGAGGAGGTGAGGAGGGTGATCCAGGTACTTTCAAGGAGAACGAAAAACAATCCGGTCCTGATCGGTGAACCTGGTGTGGGGAAAACGGCTATTGCCGAGGGACTCGCCCAGAGGATCGTGAACGGTGATGTGCCTGAATCTCTGAAAAACAAGCGCCTGGTCCAGCTCGATATGGGTTCCCTCGTCGCCGGAACGAAGTTCAGGGGAGAATTCGAGGACAGGCTCAAGGCGGTGCTTCGAACAGTCGCAGACTCAGCCGGGGAGATAATACTGTTCATCGATGAAATGCACACTCTCGTGGGTGCGGGGGCAGCAGAGGGTGCTATTGATGCATCTAACATGCTGAAACCAGCGCTTGCGCGGGGTGAGCTGCACTGCATAGGTGCCACAACGCTTGATGAATACAGGAAGCATGTAGAGAAAGATGCAGCGCTTGAGAGGAGATTTCAGCCGGTCTTTATAGGCGAACCCTCCACCGATGATGCTGTGGCCATCCTTAGGGGATTGAAGGAGAGGTATGAGGTTCACCACGGTGTAAGGATAACCGATCCGGCCATCATCGCCGCTGTTAGGCTTTCACAGAGGTACATCACAGATAGGTTTTTGCCCGACAAGGCAATTGACCTGATTGATGAGGCGGCATCAAGGCTCAGAATCGAAATAGACAGCATGCCGACGGAGGTCGACCAGGTCGAGAGGAAGATAATGGGACTTGAGATCGAGAAGCAGGCCCTGCTTAAAGAGAGGGATGCATCATCCAGGGATAGGCTTGTTGCCCTTGAGAAGGAGCTCGCCGAGTTGAGGGAGAAGAGCGATAGGCTCAAAGCGCAATGGAAGAATGAGCGGGATGCAATCTCTTCGCTGAGGGAGGTGAAGCGGAAGATAGAGGAGGCGAGAGTCGAAGCGCAGAATGCGGAACGGGTAGGGGATCTGACGAAAGCATCCCAGATACGCTACGGTTTGCTTCCTCAGCATGAGAAGGAGCTGGAGGAACTAAAAGAGCGTCTGGCAGAGCTTCAGAAGAATGTGAAAATGCTCAAAGAGGAGGTGGAATCGGAGGACATCGCTGAAGTGGTCTCCCGCTGGACGGGCATACCGGTTTCAAGGCTTCTGGAGGAAGAGGCTGAGAAGCTCATAAAGATGGAGGAGAGGCTGAAGACGCGGCTCGTCGGCCAGGACGAGGCTATCGAGGTGGTGGCAGATTCGGTGAGAAGGGCCAGGGCCGGCCTTGGAGATCCTTCACGGCCGATCGGAAGTTTCATCTTCATGGGGCCCACCGGTGTCGGAAAGACGGAGCTTGCGAGAGCACTGGCGGAGTTCCTCTTCGATGACGAGAAAGCCATGGTGAGGATCGACATGTCTGAGTTCATGGAGAAGCACTCGGTTTCCAGGCTCATCGGGGCACCCCCCGGATATGTGGGTCATGATGAAGGTGGCTACCTGACAGAAGCTGTCAGGAGAAGGCCTTTCTCTATAGTCCTGTTCGATGAAACTGAGAAAGCTCATCCGGATGTATTCAATACCCTTCTTCAGATACTCGAGGACGGAAGACTCACCGATGGAAAAGGAAGGACAGTTGATTTCAAGAATACGATTATCATCATGACTTCCAACATAGGGAGCCATCTGATACAGGAATATCATAAGCGTATCGGGTTCAGGCATGCCCCTACGAGTGAAGACGATCGAATGGAGATCATCAATGAGTACCAGCAGATAAAGAAGGAAGTGTACGATGCGCTTAGGGAGAAATTCAAGCCCGAGTTTCTCAACAGAATAGATGAGATCGTGATCTTCAACGCCCTTAGCCCCCAACACATGAAGAAAATCGTGGACATTCAGCTGGCTACGGTTGGGAAGAGGATTGTGGAAAAGGGACTCAGGTTAGAACTCACAGAGCGGGCGAAGGAGCTCCTTGTCGAGAGAGCATATGATCCGGTATACGGGGCCAGGCCCTTGAAGCGGAGGATCCAGAAAGACATCCTCGATCCGCTCGCAAAGAGGATCCTGATAGGGGAATTCAAGGAGGGAGATGCCGTGCTCGTTGATGTCACAGGAGGCAGTGAATCCTCGGGTGGTGATTCTTTCAGTTTCTCATTAAAAGACTCAGCCATCCATCGCGAGGAGGCTCCTCTACCTGCCTGACCCACGGGAAGGGGGAGAGGTGTACTCTATTAAAACTCCGAATGTCTGATTAGGGTGAAGGAAGAAGACTTCTCTCCCTTCACCCCCGCTCCTGATCTGCCCGATAACCGAAAAGCCTTTCTCAAGCAGAATCTGGTGGTGCGCCCGGATGTCTTGCTTCTGTATCGCTATGTGATGGATCCCGGGTCCTCTGGTACTTAGGAATTTCGAGATGGGGCTCTGTCCATCGAGTGGGGAGATGAGCTCAATCCTCGTTGTTGCCAGCTCGAAAATCGAGATCGCTACACCTTCCTCGACTATCTCCTCCCTGTGTGATTCTTCCACACCGAGTACGTTCCGGAAGACGGCAGACGCCTCATCCAGGTCGCCGACCGCAATGCCGATGTGATCAATGCTTGGCTGATCCATTAAGCCTCCCTCCAGTTCGAAATGATATGCAAAATGAAAGAACTCCAATCCTTAGAACGTTCAGTCCGATCGTGATGAATACACAACTTATCAGTTCATTATAGATCACTTTCCCCAAAAATTTAAACTTACTTTCTGTAACTGTGTAAATACCAGAAGATTTGAGTTCAATGTTTCTGGAACTTGGAGCCCTTACATTCGACGCTTCGCATTGACAGATATAAGGCTCGCAGGCGGGGGATCAGGGCAGTGTTCCTTTTGTATCGACATGCGGATTGACCGG
>JBHIFB010000044.1:0-24030 GCA_046760905.1 Candidatus Glassiibacteriota bacterium
AAAAGAACGGACGGATCCGTTTCGGCACCGTCAAGGTGATCATCCGGTGGGGGACACGCTCGAGAAGGTCCGCTCCAAGCCACTCACTCCAGATCACCAGCCGTTTTGCATGACAGCTCGGGCACAGCATACGGACGCGGCACGAGAATCCCACGAGAAATTCGGCCTTGCATTTTCCACATACGACCCGCGCAAATCCGTTTTCCAGGATGCCACATTCGAGATACTTCTGGACCGCCTTCACGACAACCGGACGAAGCGGACCGTACTCTCTCCCAAACTCCTCCTCATAGATCACACAAAACCGCTCGAAGTGCTCCTCGAGAAGTCAAAACAGAGGTGAGCTTCGAGGACGACGGGGTCGGTAGATCGATGTGGGTGGTTTCCGATTACAATTAGCCTGAGCCACTCCCCGCTCTCCTGGCACGCACGGTTCAGGAAATAGTGGCCGCATCGAGAGAGTACTGTGGAGGGTGCTTAGGAAAAGATCGTGCCGTTTGGAAGAGAGTGAAAGATCACTCCACGAAGCTGCTTGGTAGACAAGGGAGCAGAAGATCTACCAGGGAGGTACCGGTGAATGCATCAATCGGAAAATAGTTGCTTTATTAGTGAAAAACTGCGAGCATTTCTTTCCTTGAAAGGGCTGTCCTTGTCTTTTACTCTTACGAGATTGCCTCTGGAGAAAATGGGATGGAGCCCTCTTGAGGGTGTCATCCGGGGGAATGGAAATATATCAAATCTCCGTCCGCCTTCTTCTTGTAGATGCGCCTTCCCTTCCTCCCGTTGAGAGCAACGTCAAGACCCTCCTCGATAAATCGCCTCTTCACACGATCGATCTTCCTCATGCTGATCTTCAGCACCCGGGATATTTCCTCATTCGTTGAAGGACTACTCTGGTGCTCACCCACATCGCACCCAAGCAAAATGAGCGCATTGAGGATGTTTTGTGATCTGTGCTTACACTTCGATCCGAGTGCCTCAAGGACACTGCGCTCCTCTTCGGTAAGTGTCACAACATATTTCTTCATAGCCAAGCCTCCCGGTTTGAATATGAAGAAAATATACCATGTTAGATACGACAATGTAAGGTTGACAGGACACTAGTGGTCAGATTTTGCCCGACTCTTGCTTGAGTGAAGGCCTGAGCCCTTACTCCGCTGGTGGGGGGGTAAACGTTCGGGTCGCCAGCTGGCGATCGATCATGAAAAGACCGCTTCCGTCCGTTCCGACGAGCTTCAACTGCTGCAGCACATCATTTGCCATGGCCTCTTCCTCGACCTGCTCTGTCACAAACCACTGGAGCATGGCTTCGGTGGCATGATCCTTCTCCTGCCTTGCAAGGTCAACAACCTTGTTGATCGCGGCAGTAACACCTTTCTCATGTGCCAGCGTTTTCTCGAAAAGCTCAGTCGGCGACTTGAAGTTCGCCGGTGGCTTCGCTATGGCGCCAAGTGTAACCTTCGTATCCTGATCCAGGACATAATTGTATATCTTCTGTGCATGGAACAGCTCTTCCCGGACCTGGATTTGAAACCAGCTTGCAAACCCCTTCAGTCCGATTACCGTTGCATGGCTTGCCATTGAGAGATAGAGATACGCAGAATAGATCTCTTCGTTTATTCTCTTGTTCAGCGCCTCCGTCATCTTCTTGCTTATCATCGTGCCTTTCCTTTCAAGGTAACTTCGATTTTCTTCGAATCACACTCCTCGCAAGCTCCCCTGCTCTATTAGCTTCCGTTCACTCTGCCTCATTGATGATACGCAGGGCATGATACTTTGTCAAGACGATGCTAGCCAATTTGTTCCTTCTCGATATCCTCGGCCTTTAATGATTCATCCAGGAACCTTTTCTTATCGAATGCCATCCATCGAGGGTTCGGCCGCCTGCGCGTGAGGCGATTGATGTTCAACAGGTGCTTGACCGTGATGTTATCAGTCGTCGTGTTGTTACCACCCGAGCCGCAAGACAGGGTGAATGAGGGCGAGAGAGAGTTGAACATGCCTCCGAGAGCACCGAAGGTCGAAGGAGTGTTGACAAGTATGCGGCCGGCATCGATCGCACGTGAGAAGCCTTTGATACTTTCTTCCTCGTTGGAATATATTACAGCGGTGTGGCCCCGGCCTCCGAAGTCTGTGATCTCTGTGCAGCGCCGGATGGATTCATCAAAATCATCCTCGATATAGAAAGCAAGTATCGGCGCCAGTATTTCCGCAGACAGCGGAAACTCCGGGCCGACCCCCTCGAGTTGGGCGATTAGCAGAGTTGTATCTTTCGGCACTTCTATGCCGGCGCTTTGTGCGATTTGATCCACTGGCTGGCCTACGACGCCTGCAGCCATCGTGCCCCGCTTTCGATCGAAGGCTATTTTACCTACCTTGTCGATTTCCTCCGAAGAAAGGAAATAAGCCCTCTGCTTTTCAAACTCCCGGATCACCTTATCAGAGACTGTCCTCTCTACCACGACAGCCTGCTCGCTGGCGCAAACGGTCCCGTTGTCGAAGGTTTTAGACTCGATTATATTCTGAACGGCATAAGCCACGTCTGCTGTGGCACTTACATAGACAGGCACGTTGCCCGGCCCAACCCCAATGACCGGTGTTCCAGAGCTGTAAGCTTCTCTGACAAGGCCACTCGTTCCGGTTGCGATTATAAGGGCCAGACGCGGATGGCTCATGAGCAAAGCGGTGCTTTTGGGCGTCGACTTCTCCAGCCACTGGATGCAGTTTTTTGGTGCTCCGGCCTCGAGCGCCGCTTCGTAACACACCCTTGCAGCCTCAGCAGTACAGCGCTTCGCAGCGTTGTGGGGGCTGACAATTAAAGGGTTACGCGTCTTTAGCGAAATCAGCGCCTTGAAAAACACGGTCGCTGTCGGATTGGTCACGGGAATCAATCCGAGTATGGGGCCTACCGGCTGGACAATTTCGACTATACCGTTTCTTTGATCCTCGGCTATGACGCCAACGGTCTTTTTACTCCTGATATCGTTGTAAACGAGATGAGTGGCAATGACATTTTTTATCACTTTATGCTGCCAGATTCCGACGGCGGTCTCTTCGCGGGCCATTTTGGCCAATCGTACACGCTCGTTGAAAGCGGCCAGATACACAGCCCGAACTATATGGTCTGTCTGATCCTGATCAAGCCTCCTGAATGCGGCGGAAGCTTCGGCGGCCTTTTCAAGCATCTCGTTTATTCGCGCCATCTTCAAACAACCAATTGATTATGATTCCCTTATAATTTTCCTTTTTAAATACAGTGCCCTTAGGGCAATTGTAAGACATGTTATATCAAATACGGAAGCTCTCAAATCGTCTGCGATCAGTACGCTCACACCTGAGGCTCTTCGATTCATCCCCACTCCTGCAGATCATAATGACAGATCCCTCCCCACGGCAGTAGGAGGCCGTTACAGTGGCTGCGAGTCTGATTTCCCCTTCTGTGACCTCCTGAGATCTCATGAGCGCTGAGGGGCCCATCACATTCTCAGGAGTCAACACGTGATCCCCATCACGCGCCAGTCTCTCTATCCGGTCATTCTCACCTTTGTTACGACCGACGACAAGCCTCGTGGTATTCGAGAGCCGGAAATGCCTCCCGATTTTAAGGAGGGCTATGTCATGGAGTTCTAGACCTTCATGGGCGATTGCATCCTTCACCAGCCTTGCGAAGTGTTTGTCGGTGAGAAGGCATCCGCCTGCGGGACAGGGATAGTCTCCGATTTTGAGGAACTCTGCAAGGCTCATCTGCTCACGACGGCTTCTGCCCCTTATGGACAGTAGCTTGCTTCTATCGATCAGACCCTCCCGTTCCGGAATCGTCTCCGGCAGATGCTGTCCACTGAGTGGCCTCACTATCAAGCCCTCGAGGCCGCTTTCCCTCTCTATTTTCATGAGCTTGTTCCAAAGCTGCGACATGGGCCTCTGTCCCAGCACCTCCCCCGTTACGACAAAGGAAGCGCCCTCACAATGCATCATCTCCCGTGCTCTCCTGAACATGAGGATCCTGCAATCGATGCATGGATTCGCCCCGCTCCCATACCCGTGCTTTGGATTCTCCACGATATCGAGATACTCCCGCCCGAGAGGTATGGTCTTGAGAGTTATTCCAAGCTCGCTCGCAAGTTCACCCGCATAACTGATGCACCCGCCCTTTCCCCGATTGCATTGACAGAAAGGGCCGGTGAAATGAACTCCCACGATCTCTATTCCCATGTCGTGAATCAGACGAACGGCCAGGTTGCTATCCAGCCCGCCTGACATCAGCGCTATTGCTTTTCTTTTCATTCCATGAGTACCTTTAAATTCTGATTCAAGCGATAATAAACCTGAGCTCTTCCGAGGAGGTGACACTTTCGCCTGTTTCCGTTCATACTGCTCGGAGTAAGGGTAATATAAGCTACAGGGGCCTCTATTTCCACCCATGTTAATAATTGCTCGTGCTCTTCCCCCGTTCCATTCGGTTAATCCCACGCCCGATAATCTCGATATGTTTCGTAACGAGAGTTCTTTAAAGGCTTGCAATCCTTGCGCGAGTCGTTGCCGAAAGGGACTCACCTGATCAATGATATCTGAAAAAGTCTCTCTTCGCTCGGGCACTCCGAAAGACTTTTTCAGAGACCTCGATCCGTCAAGTTGACAAGATCGCCCTGCTTCGCATATAATACTAATGAGGTGCGATAAGGATGCCTTCGATTTGATAAACCCTCACGCATCTGATTCAGCGAAACTCACATCATATAAGGAGTCAACCATGAAAATGCCAGCTGTCCTTCTCACGATCGTCGCACTCCTCACGCTCTCTTCCCAAAAGATAGCAAGCGACACACCCACTTCGACCGTATCTACGGTGGACGATCAGATCAGGGAGATACGGGAGGCGATCGCGGCTCAGGGAGCATCCTGGAGTGCGGGAAAAACTTCGGTTTCTGAGCTTCCACGTGTGGAAAAGTTGAGACTCACCGGTCTGGTGATGGAGGAGCCAACTGAGGCGATAGGTCCTCCGACGCCCCTCCCGGAGTTTCCAGATCGGCTCGACTGGAGAGATGTAGGCGGTTCTGATTGGATCACACCCATAAAATACCAGGGGATCTGCGGTGCATGCGTCTCCTTCGGATCGATCGGTCCCCTCGAAGCTCTCCTTGGCATCGCCTCCGGAGATCCATACTGGGAAAGAGACCTGTCCGAACAGCATCTTTTCTCCTGCGGCGGAGGAAGGTGCAACTGGGGCTGGAACGTGTCCAGTTCGATGAGCTACCTCCATGAATACGGGGTGCCTGCTGAGGAATGCTTCCCCTATCTATCCGAAGACGGGAACCAGCGTAACTGCGATCTGACCTGCTTCAATGCCGATGAACATGTCATAAGGATAAAGGATTGGCAGTTTGTGGCTAATAACGTGATGGCGATGAAGTACTTCCTTCTCGAAGGTCCCATAACGACGTGCATGACCGTATACGAGGACTTCTTCCATTACACAGGTGGGGTCTATGAGCATGTCTGGGGGGACTATGTGTACGGACATTGCATCACCCTCATCGGATGGGACGATGAGCAAGAGTGCTGGATCTGCAAAAACTCCTGGGGGATATTCTGGGGAGAGGACGGCTTCTTCAAAATAAAATACCACGACTCAAATATAGGGTACAGCAGCGCTAAGATGGAATTGTTCCCTACAGTGAGACTTATGCTCGACAGGGAGAGGGTGAGCCCGGGGCAAACTGTCATATGCGGTGTCGGGCTCTACAACAGCGGCAGTGATTTCGAAGGTGAGCTGAGAGCAGTCCTCGAGGTGCCGTGGCAGGATGAGTTCGAGTTCTTTTCGGTGAACCTGACTGTCCATGAGGGGATGAATTATACTGAGCCTTTCTTTGACACTCTTACGGTCCCCGATCTTCCTGCGGGAGTCTATGCCGTCTACCTCGACCTGAGGGATACGGTGAACGAGGTGACGGTGTCCTTCGACATGAAGACGCTCATTATCGAATAGGGTAAATCAATTAGATCGAAAAAGCAGGAGACAAATCAGCGGATCAATCACCGTCATGCTGAAACAAACCCATGAAGCTGCCGCCCTCCAGCACAGTTAATCCGAAAGAATCGCTCGACACCGTCACATCCGGATAAAAGCCGAGCTTCACCGTAAGAACATATGTGCTCCCGGGAGGTGTAGCCCAGGGAATCCTTATCGGTACCAGAAACGACCTCCACTCTCCGGGCCCGTACTCAACACCGTAAGGTCCCAAATGCGGAGATAGGATGTCCCCCCAGGGAAGCTCAACCTCCGTCCATATCTCTCCTGAAAAAGTTCCCGTTCCGGGATTTTCTACCTCGAGCTGGACCGGCAGGGTATCACCCGGCTCGACCTCGGTTTCCAGGGGCAGGAGAGTGACATCTATACTATCTAGTTGAGAAAAGTACACTGCCCCGGCGTCTGCAACTGTCCCATCCGGATCTAATGGAAGATCTTCGCTTCCGGCATCGATGCATGGTGATCCGTAGGAGAGGTTCCACTTCCAGGGGAATTCTCCAGAGAGTAGAGGATCGCGGATTATGTTATGGAAACTGTCACATGGTACGCCGTTCTCATTCACCCCCCATGTGGTATCTCCAATTGCGGGGTCTGTACCGATAAAATTGGATGTGGTGTTACCCCACACGACATTGTGATTTATATCAGGCTCAATGGGGTAATCCATCACAAATATTCCACCTGCACTATCATTATACGCCACAATATTACTCGTTATAAGCGGTGCACTTCCATACACACCTATTCTCAGGCCGCTCCCTGTCAACCTGCTGCTCGTGTTGTAGATGATTATGTTGTTGCTGCATACCATTCTGTCATCCACGCCCAGAAGAAAGACCCCGCCTACACTCCTCGCATTATTGAAAGCGACAATATTATGAGAGAACAGCGCCTCGGCTCCATGACCAATTTCTACCCCCCCTGCGTGATCGCCTGCGATATTCCCGTAAATAAGATTGCCGGTCACGATTGCAACGCTATCATAGTAACCACCCTGTGAGGCCAGGCCGAGCCCGCCTGCGGCCCGTATGGCGTAATTATTCTTCACGATGTTATTCTCTATCTTTGCCGAAGATATATTCGCAAGTATGCCCGCTGCAAGGTATGCTATGTTCTGTTTTACGACATTATTCCTGATAGTCGGCGACGAAAACTGGCAGAAAATACCCCCGCCGAACCTATTCCCCTCATACATTATGGGTGATATAGTACCGTGGCCCCCAACAATAGTGAAACCTTCTATTACCGTATCTCTCCCCTCACCAGATATAACCAGCACGGTGCTAGTCGTATCCGGGTGCGGGGCGTTGTTCCCATCCAGCACAGTCGCATCCTCATCCTGGTCTTCTGCAAGGAGGTGTATAGCTTTTCCCATCAAATTTATGTTTTCAACATAGACTCCCGGGGAAACAAGCACCGTATCACCGTAACTTGCAGCATTGATCCCCCCCTGGACTGTCGTGTAATCTCCCGGAACGCGTATTATATCAGTATATATGACGGTCGGAATTATTAGATAAGCCACGGTAAGGGTAAGCACCAGCTTCATTTTTACATATTTCAACTGCATATGAATTGTTACATTCTTGTACCCATTTCTTCCAGAATATACTATAATTATAGCATATTACCTCAATACTTTCAACTCTACCGGAGATTAATCCACACATATCCACATTCATTCCACGTGTTTATCACAGAGAAAGCAGGTTGGCCGCAGGCAGCGCTTCGTGAGCTAGAGGGGGATCAGAGCGATGTGGAAACCTGTGGAAAACATCCCTGGAGGTCTGGCTTTTTTATTAACTTCATTAAATCCTATGTATTACACTATCACAGAGATAAATTCTCAAATTCACTATTCCACAACCTCTATTGATTCGTGTGCCTATACCATATGCACAAACAAATTAACGGGCTCCGCCCTTTTGCTTTTCCACCGTTTCTTCATCGTCAAAGAGCCTTATCGGGCCATCTTTCCCCTCCCCCATGCAGCATTTCCCATTGAATATCGTACCTTCTTCAACAATGAGCTTCGCTGTCGTGATATCTCCCTCGACACTGGATCCCGACTGCAGCTCAACCCTTCCCGTCGCATTGATGTTTCCCTGGACACTACCCCCGACGATTGATACCTCAACATGGATATCCCCCTTCACAACCCCCGTCTTTCCAATGATTACCATCTTCGAAGCTTTCACAGTACCCGACATTTCTCCATCTATGCGAAGCGTGCCATCCACCGTGCATTCGCCGGAGAAGAGTGCCCCAGGTCCAATGACAGAGTTCATTTTGCCGGTTTCTTTCAAATCACTCTCATCCTTTCTCAGTTTCATATCATCACTCTCTCTTTCCATATCTCATCGAAGGAACGGTTGTGGGTCAATGGGGACGTTTCTTTTCCTCAACTCGTAGTGCAGGTGAGGGGCAGTGCTCGCCCCCGTGTTCCCTGTGAATGCGATGACCTCATTCTTTTTCACTTTTTGATTTTTAGTCACACAAAGCCTTGAATTGTGCGCATATAGCGTGCTGAAACCGTTGCCATGCTCCACCAGCACGTAATTGCCATATACGGGGTCATACCGGGCCTCCGCCACCACTCCATCTGCAGTCACCATGACAGGGGTGTTCCGGGGTACTGCAATATCAATGCCCTTGTGCTTCTCTGAAGCCATCGAGAAACGCCGGGTGATGTATCCATTTAAAGGTACCGGCCACGATGAAGGTCTCGACCATTCCTCATCAAAGGTTCCCTCACTGCTGAACTTGCCCGGGATTATCTTGCCTGCTTCATTCAAGAGCCTTGAATCCCCTTCCAGAAGCGCCTGGGTCTCTCCTTGCGCGGCTCCTTCCTCCAACTCGCCTGAAAGCCGCATTCCTGTTCCTAGCATATCGCCTATTTGCTGGTAGAGCTCCTCGAATCTGTCCATCCTTCCCGCAAGTTCCGTAATGATGGCGTTTTTCCGCAAGAGCTCCTCGTTTTCCTCTTCAAGATACGCTGCTCTTACAGCCAGCGAAACAAGTCTCTTCTGATGAACGATGAGAATTGCTATTCCAACGGCGATGCATAAAATAGCGAAGAAAAACAGACGAACAGTCGTGTAGGAGACCCGGAAGGTTCTCACGTCGCCGTCCTCATGGGGGATCACCATGATAGAGTAATGTTTCTTCCTTTTATTCCTCAAATCTGAACTCCCAGAGCCTCGCAGAGTCTGCTGAGATCCTCTTCTGAATAGAAATGGATCTCCAGCCTCCCCCTTCCATCCGGTCTCATCCGTATTCTGACCATTGTCCCGAGATTGGACTGAAAAGCCTCCTCAAGCGCGGCAAGCCGCCTATCCTCAGCAAACTTCGGCTTCGCCGCCACACCCTTTTCCCGGCCCGCTGTCTTCTCCCTCGCCTCGACCTCCACCACCCTCACAGACAGGTTGTCACGGAGGATCTTCTCTGCCATTGAGATCCTCTCATCGTCCCCATCGACTGCCAGGAGTGCCCGGGCATGGCCTCCTGTTAGTTTCCCCTGCACGATATATTCCTTAATCTTCTCTGGCAACTTGAGCAATCGCACGGTATTTGCGACTGTGGATCTTTTTTTCCCCACCTTCTCTGCGACATCAGACTGGCTCATTCCGAATCTATCCATAAGGGTCCGGTATGCCATCCCCTCCTCTATTGGATTCAGGTCTTCACGCTGCAAATTCTCGACCAGCGCAATCTCAAGAAGCTCCCTGTCCTCAATTTCCACCAGGACACACGGTACTTTCTCAAGCCCTAACACCTTTGCGGCTCTAAGCCGTCTTTCCCCGATTACGAGCTCATATCCGCCCTCACTGCGTCTCACCACAAGCGGCTGCACGATTCCCTTCTCCTTTATCGATTCTGCCAGTTCACGTATGTCCTCCTCCCCGAACTCTTTCCTGGGCTGAAACCTGTTCGGCTGAATCGAATTCACGGGCAGCCTGATGAGCTCATCTTTCTCCCCCTCGATTTCAAGGAAGTTGGTGTTCCTTATAATGGCCTCGAGTCCTTTTCCAAGCCTTCTCTTCGGCATTTTCTTATCAACTCCTCCGCAAATTTCATGTAACTTTTAGCTCCAGTGCTCATTATATCATAGAGGATTATCGGCTTTCCAAAGCTGGGGGCCTCCGATAACCTCACGTTTCTGGGGATGACGTTCTCATAGACTTTGTCTCCAAAGTACTCCTTCGCCTCCTCTGCAACCTGCTTGGAGAGATTAAGCCTCGCATCGTACATCGTGAGGAGCACGCCTTCGATTTTGAGAGACGGGTTCAGGTTCTTCTGGACGAGCCGTACGGTACCAAGAAGCTGGCCGAGACCCTCGAGGGCGTAATATTCACACTGGATTGGGATGATTACAGAATCACAAGCTGCGAGGGTGTTTATTGTCAGCAGCCCTAGAGAGGGCGGGCAATCAACGATGATGAAGGAAAACTTTTCCCTAATCCCAACCATAGCATTCCTGAGGCGCATTTCCCTTGCCATGATGCTCACGAGCTCCACCTCAGCTCCGCTCAGGTCGACGTTTGAGGGCGCCAGGCTCAGGTAAGGGATGCCTGTTTCCACGATTACCTCTTCGAGGCTGAGCTCTTCCACCAGCACCTCATACATGCTCGGCTTGCTATTTGTACGCTCCCTGCCGAGTCCGCTGCATGAATTTGCCTGAGGATCGATGTCTATCAGGAGAGTTTTGTGCTCGGCTACGGCCAGGCAGGCGGCAAGATTGACGGCTGTAGTCGTTTTCCCTACGCCGCCCTTCTGGTTTGCGATCGCGATCGCTTTCCCCCTCATAAAGCTGTTCACCCTGCGAGTAGAGATAGTGTATCGAAAGCCAAGGCTTCGCGCAGCCTTCCAAGTCTGGTTGTAACCGACGGTCCACATTTCCCCGGCCTGGAGCCCAGACCGGTTATATCTTCCACGAGTAATATAACACAACCGGGCAATTCTGGAAAGTATTACATCGGTCCCCCTTGATTTCCCGTATGAGACAGACTAAAATTAATCGAATCCTTTCAAGCCACACAGTATCATGAAAATGACCTCGTCCACTCTTTCAACGACCGCACTGGAGGGGATACTCCATGAGGTTTCGAAGCCTTCCCGATACGTCGGGCTGGAGCTCAATACGGTCAAAAGATCCTGGGAAAGCGCTTCCTTGCGTTTCTGCCTCGCTTTTCCCGAAACTTACGAGATAGGGATGAGCCATCTCGGCCTGATGGTTTTATACCGGATATTGAATCGAATGGATGGGGTTCTCGCCGACAGGGCCTATTGCCCTTGGCCGGACATGGAGGAAGCGATGCGGCAAAGCGGGATCCCGCTCTGGGGTCTGGAGTCTAAGCAGCCGCTGTCGTCATTTGACATCGTCGGTTTCTCGCTTCAGAACGAACTGCTTTACACAAACCTTCTGACTATGCTGGACTTGGCGGGCATCCCCCTACGGGCTGATGCCCGGGCTGAGAGTGATCCGCTTATTATTGCCGGGGGGCCCTGTTCGAGTAACCCGGAACCTTACGCGCCCTTTGTGGATGCAGTGTGCATTGGCGATGGAGAGGAGATGGTTGAAGAAATCGCCGAGACTGTCCTTACGATGAAAAAAGATGGCGCTGGGAGGGATGAACTCCTCGCTCAACTCTCGAAGATAGAAGGTGTATATATACCCTCTTTCTATACCGCATCTTATGACAGCTACGGCAGGTTGTCTGTTCATGCGCCGGCCAGAGAAGGTATCCCCCTCCGTGTTAGAAGGAGGTTTGTGTCCGATCTCAGGGAAGAGTGGATTCCCTTCCCACCTCTCGTACCGGCCGCAATCCCGGTTCAGGAGAGGCTCAATTTGGAGATTTCCCGTGGCTGCACTTGGGGGTGCCGATTCTGCCACGCCGGTTACTTCCAGAGGCCGCTGAGGGAGAGGGATCCCCGGATGCTTCTTGAAGCCGCCGTGTCTGGGATTAATCATTCCGGTTTCGATGAGCTGAACCTCCTCTCACTCTCGACTGCCGACTACAGCGGCCTGATCCCCCTCTTGGACGGATTGGTCGCATTCCTCAATCCGAGGAAGATAGCGCTGTCTGTCCCATCACTCAGGGTGAATTCCATGCATGGTGAAATCGCCGACAGGATAATGCGGGTGAAAAAAACCGGCTTCACATTCGCACCGGAAGCAGGCACTCAGCGACTCAGAAACGTCATCAACAAGCACTTCACAGACGATAGCATCCTGGAGGCGATCAGAAGCGCATTCGAGCGCGGATGGAACCTTGTAAAGCTCTATTTTATGATCGGTCTTCCGACTGAGACCGATAAAGACATAACAGGAATCGTGAATCTCGTACGAAGAATAGAAAAGCTGGCCAGTTCAGGCAAAGCCAAAAGGCTCCATGTGAGTGTGGGCGCCTTCGTACCCAAGCCACATACTCCATTCCAGTGGGAACCCTTCGAGGAAATCTCTTCGCTGGAGAGAAAGCTCGACAGGTTGAAAATGGAGCTTTGGGGAGAGCGGATAAATGTGAAATGGCAGAATCTTGAAGCATCCTTCCTCGAGGCCGTACTTGCACGTGGAGACAGCCGCTGTGCTGATGTTCTGGAACGGGCTTGGAGGAGCGGGGCGAGGTTCGACTCCTGGACAGAGAAATTCGATCTCGGAAGATGGAAGAGCGCTTTCGCCGAAGAAGCTCTCGATCCCATGCTTTTCTCCGGCATATGGGACATCGAAGCTGCCCTCCCCTGGAATGTGATAGACACCGGGGTCTCAGGGAAGTTTTTCCTTGGGGAGCTGGAAAAGGCGAAAAGAGGTGAGATCACAGAGGATTGCCGGGCAGGCGCATGCCAGGGGTGCGGCATCCCCGGTGGGCCCTATGACAATCGGCTTGCGCCGCCTTCGGTTAAATTAACTGTCCCTGATAGAAAAATTGCAGCGTATGGGGCAGTCCGCCTGAGGCGTAACCTCAGAATACGCTATAGAGTGGCTGGCCTGGCCAGGTTTATCAGCCACCTCGAGAGAGGGAACATTCTGAAAAGGTCATTGATACGATCCGATCTCGAACCGGTCCACACGGAAGGTTTCGCCCCCAGACCTAAAATAGTGGTCGGACCGCCACTTCCCGTGGGGATTGGAAGCACGGTAGAGCTGGCAGATTTCCTGGTCGGTTCAACCTGCCGGGAGAGGGACATCTCTGAGCAGATTTCCATCGGCTTCCCGGAGGGAATGACATTAGAGGGATTTGCAATCGATTTTCCGGAGTGCTTCCTCCCCCTATCTGAAATCTGCTCTATATCTTACGAATTTGACTTCTCGATGGCTCCTGATTTGGTATGGGAGGATGTTCAAATCTCATTTGCTCGCTTTTGTGCTTCGAAAAGATCACCCTGGACGAAAGGGAAGGCTGGAAAGAGGAAGGAAATCGACCTGAAACAAGCAGTTGCAGATTTCGAACGGGCTGCCATTTCAAAGCGAAGGTTTCTTTTCAATATCTTTTATAACAATCCACAGGGGACGAATGCAGGACCGAGGGATGTACTGGAGGGGATTTTCGGGCTCAAGCCGCCTGAGTTTCGCTGGGTGCGGGTCACACGGATGCGCTACTTCGACACAAAGGCTTCCCCTTTTCCCCTGGTTTAGACACTTCGTTCATCTTCTGCCCCGACCTGTCTGGATGTTTCACGTGAAACTCCCCTCTTTGCGATCTCAAGCAGGAGAGCCGCCAGATCGCTCACTGAAACACCGGATATTCTCGAAGCCTGCCCGAGTGACCGCGGTCTGACAGCGGCAAGTTTCTCCCGAGCTTCAGTTGAGAGGTTTCTCACGCGCTCGTATGGAAAATCGTCTGGTATCAGCACGGTTTCCTGTCTCCTGAGATTCTCTATGTCCTTCCATTCCCGCCTGAAATATCCCTCGTATTTCACTTCGAGCTCAACCTGTCTTGCGACATCCTCATCCGGTGGATCACTGCACGCACTGCACCTCTCGAGCAGCCCACTTAGTCGTACCTCAGGCCTTTTTAGAAGGCGTGAAAGCCGCACGGGCTCCTCTATTCTGGAACTTCCCACAGCCTCGAGGTAGTCATTCACCTCGACCGGATCGATATTCTCCTCCTCAAGAAGGCGCTCGAGTTTTTCTAGCGATTCCCGCCTCCGCAAAACCACCCGGTAGTCCTCCTCGGAGAGCAGCCCCAGCTTTCTCCCTCTCTCAGAGAGCCTGAGATCCGCGTTGTCAGCCCTCAACGTGAGCCTGTATTCTACTCTGGATGTGAACATCCTGTATGGCTCACTGACACCTTTCGTAACGAGATCGTCGACCAGGACGCCGATTACCGCATCGGTTCTGTTCAGTATGAACGCCTCACGACCGAGAACGCTGTGAGCTGCATTTATCCCCGCAATGAGACCCTGTGCGGCAGCCTCCTCGTAGCCGGTGGTCCCGTTGATCTGCCCTGCACAGAAGAGCCCCTCGACAGTTTTCGTCTCCAGAGTCTGAGTCAATGACTCCGGCGAGAAGTAATCGTACTCTATGGCGTAACCGTATTGAACGATCTCGGCCTTCTCCAGTCCCCTCACCGAGTGGACGATCTCTGGCTGTAGCTCTACCGGGAGGCTGGTCGAGAGGCCGTTCAGGTAGAAATCACCGCTGCCCCTCCCTTCCGGCTCAACGAACACGATATGGGATTCCCTGTCGGGAAACCGAACCACCTTGTCTTCGATCGATGGGCAGTATCTGGGCCCCCGAGCCTTTATCTGGCCAGTAAAAAGCGGCGCCTCGTCTAGATGATCAAGTATGATTCCGTGGGTGAGTTGCGAAGTGGCAGTGATCCAGCATGGAAGTTGATCGAGCGGTCCTCTCTTCTCAAAGAAGGAAAATCCACCCCTCGGTTTCTCCCCATCCTGCCTCACCATTGCCTCGAAGTCCACCCCGGCTCCTCCCACACGCGGTGGGGTCCCTGTTTTAAACCTCCTGGCTTTTAACCCGCAATCTGTGATGCTGGCCGTTAAACCCTTAACGGGCTTCTCACCAATCCTCCCGCCTTCGGTGATAGTCCTTCCTGTATGGATTATTCCTTCTAGAAAAGTGCCGCAGCAAAGTATTACGGCCCCTGATTGGACAATTCTACCGTCGTCAAGAACCACACCTCGTATCCTACCCCCCCTCTCCATGATTTTCACTACATTGCCCTCCAGGAATTCGAGATTCTCGCGTCGTTTTAGCTCTTTCTGCATCTGGCGTGGATAGAGCTGTCTGTCGACCTGAGCCCTCGGACTCCAGACGGCAGGTCCCTTCCCCCGATTCAGGACCCTGAACTGAATGGTCGCCCTGTCTGTGACTCGCCCCATTATCCCCCCCAGTGCATCGATCTCCCTTACCAGGTGCCCCTTTCCCACCCCACCAACCGCGGGGTTGCAGGAGAGGACCCCGATGTTCGAGAGTCTCCCGCTTACAAGGAGCGTTCGTACTCCCAATCTCGAGCACGCAGCCGCAGCTTCAGCTCCTGCATGTCCCCCGCCCACTACAATTACGCCGAAATGTTTCATGTGAAACAAACCCCGCTATTTCCCGACGCAGAATTCCGAGAATATTCTTTCCAGTAGCTCTTCCGTTGCCAATTTTCCCGTGAGCTCTTCGAGCGCTTCCCGGGCCTCCCTCAGCTCTATCGAGAGAATCTCCGGGGGCGATTTTTCGAGCTCATCCCGGAATCTTTTGAGTGCCTCATTCGCTCTCATAAGCCCTTCTCTATGACGCGATCTCACAACTACCGGCTTTTCGCTATTCACCTTTATTTTACTCTCCGCCTGTTTGCAGAGCGCCTTCTTAAGCTCTCCGATTCCGGTCCTTTCAAGACATGAGATCACTACCGCCTGAAGGCAACGATCAAGCGGTCTTGTGTCAATTCTCATCCCAAGGTCCGACTTGTTAACCACCACAATGCACCTGTCCCCAAATTCCTCTATAAATTTGCATTCTTCATCAAAAGCGTTTCTGTTAGCCTCAAGCACCAGCAATATCACGTCTGCCGCTTCGAGGTATCTGCGCGAGAATTCCACTCCCTTTCTCTCAACCGGGTCATCTGTAGGCCTGAGGCCCGCAGTGTCTACGAGTCTTAGCGGTATCTCTCCTATCTCCACTGTCGCTTCAATCGCATCACGTGTCGTCCCGGGCGTGGGGGTTACGATTGCCCTCTCTGTTGTAAGCAGCAAATTAAAAAGGCTGGATTTCCCGACGTTCGGCGCCCCGGCGATCACGGTGAGCAGCCCTTCTGTAAGAACTTTGCTATCCACAGCGGTCTCAAGAAGGTGCTCAATTGTGCTGATTAGCCTCGCAGCTCTCTCCCTCTCACCAAGAGGCCATTCTATCCTGTCGTCCTCTTCCGGAAAGTCTATGTAATATTCGAGTCTGGCCGAAAGCTCGAGTATCTCATCCCTTAAATTGTTTATGACGCCGCTGAGAGAGCCTTCCATTCTTAGTAACGCTTCCCTCTGGGCCAATTCGCTCCTGCTCTCTATGACATCAAGGACAGACTCTGCCTGTAGAAGATCTAGCCTGCCGCCTAAAAAGGCCCTCAGGCTGAACTCTCCGCGACGCGCCTGCCTGCATCCTGACTCTATAAGGGTTCTGAGTACAAGATTCGGTGTAACGGTGCCGCCATGGCAATGAAACTCCACCACGTCCTGCCCCGTGTATGAATTTGGACCCGGCATGATCAGCATCACCACTCGATCTATCACGCGCCCCCTTGCCGGGTCGCGCAGGCTCCCGACGAACATGCCCCTGGTTAACCTCCCTTTACGATTCCCGGATGCAGGCACAAAGAGCCTTCGCGCGATCCTGAGCGCCTCGTCTCCGCTCATCCTGACGATTGCGATTGCGCCTTTTCCGGGAGGTGTCGACACTGCAGCTATCGTATCACTGCTTTTGCCTGACTCTTGCAATCCGTTTTCCCCCCTTTCCCGTCTTCCCTCCTCCCTTTGAAATTCCCTTATCGCTACTCTTCATGTAATACTGCTGCATGATCGACATGATGTTGTTCACGGTCCAGTAAAGGACCAGGCCTGCGGGAAAATTGATGAAGATGATGGTGAGGACAACCGGCATAACAAATTGCATGGGGGCCATCCTCGGGTCGGTGGTGGGAGTCATTTTCTGTTGGATATACATGCTGATCCCCATTACGATGGGTAATACGGGTGGTGAATCGGGAGCCGAGAGATCCTTAATCCACAGCACAAACTCTTCCCCCCTGAACTCGATTGTCCTCTGGAACACATAGAAAAGCGCCCAGAGCACCGGCATTTGCACCAGAAGCGGCAGGCATCCGCCGAGCGGGTTAACCTTCCTTTCCTTGTAAAGACGCATTGTCTCTTCCTGAAGCTTTTTGGGGTCGTCCTTGTATTTCTCACGGATCTCTTTTATGAGCGGTTGCAGCTTCTGCATGTCCTTCGAAGCCTGCAGGCTCTTCTTTGTAAGGGGATAGAACGCGATCTTTGTGCAAACCGAGAAAAGGATTATCACTATGCCATAGTTTGAGATGAACCTGTGCATCCATAGCATTATGACAAGAACGAGCCTGGTAAACGGCTTGATGATCCACCAGCCATATTCAACGATCTTCTCGAAACCGAGTCCCACCTTCTCAAGATGGCGATAATCCTGCGGTCCAATATAGATTTCAAGGTTTACATTTCTGTCTCCCGGATCGAGTGCGATCCTCGGGTGTATCTCAAATTGCTTCCTCCCCCTGTCTCCCCAGATGACGGCCCCCTCGAAGGGAACTGACCTCCCAATCAGGCCCACGAGAAAGTACTTGTTCTTCATGCTGATCCATGGCAGCGGTCCTTTTATATACTCAGATCTCCTTTCTTTGAAGTCTTTCATCTTCACTTCCCCCACTTCACCACCCTTTATGTAAACTGCGCCGATGTTAGGGAAGTCGTTCTTTACAGAATCCTTCTCGGTGGGCCTGAATGAGGGGCCGAGTGATTCATGTATCCTCCACCCTTCGCCGCTTCTTCGCAGTTGCGGCAGGGTCAGCGAAGCACCTATTATGTAACTGTCATTATCGAATGTATAGGTTATCTGTACCGTATCCGCGCTACCTATTACTGCCGTAAATGAGATCCTTCCTTCCGGCTCATAACTGCTCAAACTCAGCTCTTTTCTGTCAGAATTGAATGTCAGATTTCTCAGATCAAGTGTGTCCTTCTGTGCCGAAAGCATGATTGTAAGGAAGTTCGAAGTTTTTGATGAAACAAGCCTCACACTGCTTCCGTCAGGCAGGTATTCATACTCTTTCAATACTGCATCTATGAGGGCGCCTCCTCTGTTCGAGAAAAGAAGGCTGTATTTATCCGTCTCTACTCGGGTAGTATCGGGCCGCTCTTCCCTTAATATTCCCTCCCTCTCTTCGATGGTCGGAAGCTCCATCTCGATGGGCTCTTTCGATTCCCCCGGTTCTTCCCCCACCACCTTCTCTGGCTGCGGCCTGGGGGTTTCTCTCTCCGCAGGCGGTAGCGGCTTGTAGATGTATTTGTTGCTCAAGTAAAGCACAAGCAGTATCAATACGAGAGCTAGAAGTGTTCTCTTCTCCATTTTGCTGACATGACCTCATCTCGTCAGGGGATGTCGACCCCGCCTCTGCTCCAGGGGGCGCAACGCAGTATCCGTAGAAGAGATTTCCCTCCCCCCCTTATCAATCCGTGTTTTCTTAAAGCCATCTCCGCATATCGAGAGCAGGACGGATAGAAGCGGCATGACGGGGGAAGTAACCCTGATATTGTCAAACGGTATATTTTGATGCCCATACAGAGAAATTGTACTGTAAATCTCTTCAGAGTGGACATGGAGCTTTTAATTACCATTCCTTCCCTCCCGAAACTTACTCGCTAGTCCTCTGAGCTCGAGCTGGATTGACTTATAATCCGCTTCATATGCGTTTCTCTTGGCTTTCACAACGATATCGTATGGCTCAATCATCTCCGGCATCACAAATCTTCTCATTACCTCACGCACTATACGCTTCAGCCTGTTACGCTCAACGACCTTGTGCGAATATAGTGGCACGATTATGCCAAGCCTCGTAACATCAAGTGGGCCTTTTTTAAATATAAGGTCAAAACTGCTTCCCCTTATCCACACACCTTCTCCCTTGGCCCTTTCGAAATCCGCCTTCTTCGTAATTCTCACATCACGCGGCAACGCCTCTGATCTTCTCCTAATCACAAATGGACCTCACCCCGCCTTATGAAACAGAAACCCTCTTTCTCCCTTTAGCTCTTCTCCTGTTCAACACAGTACGGCCGGCTTTCGATCTCATTCTGCGCCTGAAGCCATGTGTGTTCTTCCGCCTCCTCCTGTGAGGCTGATAGGTTCTCTTCAAGACAGTCCTCCTTACAGCATATGTGTTGTTTCCTCAAGCTCAAGTTTGGTAATATAATTATTAAACGTTACTCTTTCAATACGCTTCACCGATTAATCACTAGCGTGATTGTTACCTCTATATTTTAAAAGTCTTAGCACGTGATACGTTATTATGAATAAATCACACTCTCATGAGAATTATAAAGTCTCATGGAAGCCAAGCCCATTGCGGGTTCCAACACTTTTAATTTTTACTTGACAAATTTCACTTTTATTAGTAAAATCAAAAACCTGCACGTGGAGGGCACGAGTGTCATCCTTCCATATGCTCTCTTCCAAACAGGGAATCTATTAAAATGGAACTCTCTCCGCAGGAAATTTGGACTCTCATAAAGGATCGGAGCAAGGAAAGCATCAACTCCAGATCTTTTGAAACATGGATCATGCCAACACGTGGCATATCAATGAGTGAAGATGTACTGATGGTTGAAACAGACAGCAAGTTCGCCGCCGATTACATACAGGAGCGATACCGCCCTATACTCGAAAGCTGTGCCAGTTATGTCCTTGATAAAAACATAATGATCATGTTCACCACCTCTAGTAAAAACAACCGAAAAGATTCCATCCATCGTTTTGTTGAAGCGCCATTCAGGAAAAAACGTCGAGATATAAATCTAAACAGCAGGTATACCTTCGATTCATTCGTCGTAGGGTCCAACAATCAACTAGCTCATGCGGCTTCACTGGCCGTCTCCGAATCTCCGGCTAAGCGATATAACCCTCTTTTCATTTACGGTGGCACAGGTCTTGGAAAGACACATCTCATGCAGGCAATAGGTAATTCCGTCGTATCCAACTGTGATTCGATTAGCGTCTTCTACGCATCGGCAGAGTTTTTCATGAACGAGCTCATCCAATCCATCCAGCAGGGCAACACAAGCAATTTCAGGAACAAGTACAGAAAGACTGACATGCTTCTGATAGATGACGTTCATTTTCTCGCATACAAGGAAGGTACCCAGGAGGAATTCTTCCACACATTCAACTCATTGTACGACAGCCAGAAACAGATAGTTCTCACTTCTGACAGACCTCCAAATGAGATACCAACGCTCGAGGAAAGGCTTGTATCTCGTTTCGGTTGGGGCCTTGTTGTTGATATTCAGCCGCCTGATTTCGAAACTCGCACCGCCATTCTTCGTAAGAAGGCTGAGGAAGATAAGCTTTTCATTCCTGATGATGTGCTTGATTTCATAGCAGAGAATATAAAGACCAATGTTCGTGATCTCGAAAGCTCACTCATCAGATTGCTTGCACGCTCATCACTTACAAGGTGCGAGATAACCATTGATCTTGCGAGAAGCGTTCTTAAAGATATCCTATCGAAAGAGGCTAAAAGGATAAGCATTGATAAAATTCAAAAAGTCGTATCCAAAAATTACGGAGTTTCAGTAGAATCACTTAAGTCCAAGTCACGTACTAAAGGTATCATACTTCCAAGACAGATAGCCATGTACATTGCCAGACAGCTGACCACGATGCCTCTTGTTGAGATCGGTGAAACTTTCGGTCACAGGGATCATTCAACGGTGTTGCACTCATGTGATAAAGTGAAATCTCTAATAGATAAAGATGAAAACATACGAAGGGATGTCAAAAGACTTATCGACCTTTCAAGAAAGTGAACAGTCTGTGTGTTTTTGTGAAATTATCATCACTAATTTTAATTTCTATTTCATAGCCACCTTAGGAAGCATCTTTTCCACATTAAATAATTAGTGAATCAAGATCTTAAAATATCCAAACTTCATTTATGCCAGATAATTAATAATGTTTTCTACTTTTCCACACCATTACTTCTACTTACTTTTTTATATGAATGAAGTTTAAGTATTTTTACATGTTGATAATTTACCATGGGAATTATATTATAACTTAGATGATGTGGAAAACAAAAAGGGGAGGCATCGATGGAAGTGAAGATCCACAGAGATGAATTCGCAAAGAGTATAGGACTCGTTGCTCCTATTGTCCCCAGCCAACCATCGCTTTTCGTTCTGACTAACATGCTGATAGAAGCGGATACGAAGGGTTATATATCACTGTCTGCCACTGACCTGGACATTTCAATGAGGGTAAAGAAGGAAGCGCTGGTAGAGGAGAAGGGAAACGCAATACTTCCTGCGAAAAAGATATTCGACGTAGTGAGAGAACTTCCTCAGCAAATGATTAACATGAGGAGAGAAGAAGATAAGCTAATAATAGACTGCGGACGCGGCCATTTTGAGCTTCAAACATTTCCTGGTGAGGACTTCCCATCCATACCGAAGCTAAAATATGAAGAAGCGTTACGGATAGATGGAAAGACGCTGCTTAAGGGCATAGAACGAACAATGTATGCGATGTCAAGGGATCAATCACGACCAATACTTACAGGAGTATTGATGGAATTAAGGGAGGATTTCATAGGAATAGTCGCAACTGATGGACACAGGCTGGCGAGATTCAGGAAGATGGGAGAATTTCAGGAAGCCGGTAGTGAAAGGGATTTGATCATACCAATGAAAGCGCTTAATCAGATAAAAAGGCTTTTCGAAGAGACGGAAGATATAGAGATAGCTGTATCTGAAAAACAGATCGGATTAAGAGCTGATGGGAAGGAAATATATACGAGGCTAATCGAAGGACCTTATCCGAATTACGAGCTGGTGATACCGAGGGACAATGATAAGGTGGCCTGCATAAATACGAAAGAGATGATAAAAGCAACGAGAAGGATGCTGGTTATCTCGAATCCAATGACAAGAAGGGTGAATTACGAATTCTTATCTGGAAGGCTGAACATGAATGTGAGTACAAGGGATGTAGGTGAAGCGCACGATGAGATTGATATCGAATACGAAGATGAGGAAATCGAGATATCTTTCAACGCCGGATATGTTGAAGAGGCTTTAAAATCAATAGAATGTGAAAGAATGATACTGATGATGAAGGAATCGGACAAGGCATGCATTGTAAAACCAGAGGAAATCGAAGATGATGAAGAATATTTCAGTATAATAATGCCATTGATGACAGTGGAAGGAGAAATGTAGGGGAAGGCAATCAAGTTGCACATAAAGGAAATTGAGATAAAAGGATTCAGGAACCTTCGGGAAGTGTCATTGGAGATCAAAACCGAGGGTTCTTTCGTAATAGGAGGAAACGGTCAGGGGAAGACTAATTTCCTGGAAGCGATATATTATCTTGGTACGATGAAATCGTTCAGGACAAACAGAGATACGGATCTGATAAATTTCGAGCGGGACTTCTTCAGAATAAAGGGTAGCTACAAGGGCAAAAAAGAAGGCACCATAGAAGCGGCATACGATGGGAGGAGGAAAGTGGTTAAAATCGATGGATCAAAAGCCAGGAAGATAAGAGATGCATTCGGTGTGATGAAAGTGGTCGTTATGACACCTGATGATGTAGAGATGATAAGATCGTACCCACAAAAGAGGAGGAGATTTCTTGATATAGTCATATCGATGACATCTCAAAAATATCTGATGGCACTTACAAGGTATCAAACCGTCCTCAGACATCGCAATTCACTTCTTAAGGATGGCGTTTCACAAGAAGATTCAATATCAGCTTGGGATAATCAACTCAGCGAGCTATCCGCACATATAGCTGGAATGAGGAGTGAATTCATGACTGAGTATTCACGTTACTATGAAGAGCTGAACAGTAAACTCGCAGGTGCAAGGGAGAGCCATGTATTCTATAGTACAAGCCCTAAACAAGCATTGAAGCTCATTGAAGAGGGAAAAGAAGAGGAGCTAATGGATCTATATGAAAAAACATTAAGGAAGACGATTGAAAAAGACAGGGCGCTTGGAACTACTACAACAGGACCGCACAGAGATGATATGCTGATTAAACTTGAAGGACGTGACATGAAGCAGTTCGGATCTCAGGGACAGCAGAGAACGAGTGTTTTCGCATTGAGAATCGCAGAGGCTCGATATATAGAGGAAAAAACAGGGGAGAGACCAATACTTCTGATGGACGACGTGTTCAGCCAGCTGGATATTGAAAGGGGAAGGCGCCTCATGAAGCTGGTAGGTGAGAATTACCAGACGATAATCACGACACCCAGAAGTGTAGGTGATAGTTACGTAACCCTAAAAATGGGAAAACTCTTTGTAGATGGGGGTAAGTTGGCATATTTATAATAATGTAATTTATAAAAAAAGCAGCACTTACAGATATTGCAGGAATCGAGGGAAATTCTTATATTTATTAGTAAAGATATAATATTTTATAACGGGCTTACCCAGGGGTAAAAAAATATCTCATTACGTCCTTCGTCCCCGGCACAACTTAGAATCAGGTAAAGCAACTAAATGCCTACTCAAGAGCGACCGGAAAAGATAGGAAAAATACTGAAGGAGCTTCTGCATAATCTTGGAATTGACAAGAGAATAGAAGAGTATGAAGCGTACTTTTCATGGGACAAAGTTGTTGGAGATAAAATATCTAAAATATCAAGAGTTAAAAGTGTAAAAGATGGTCTTTTATTCGTGGAGGTAAAGGGCTCGGTATGGATGAGCGAAATAAAGTTGATGAAACCGGAAATTCTAGAGAGACTCAACAGTGG
>JBHIFB010000045.1:0-23792 GCA_046760905.1 Candidatus Glassiibacteriota bacterium
TGCTGCGTTTCCCTTGCCAGATACGTTACCATATTTAGGAAACGCAGCACCAAGTGATGGGTGCAATTTTCGGGAATGGTAAGCTAAAATTTCCACGCAGCGATCTTCTGAACGACGGAGGAAATCATGGCGAAAAGATTTTACTCTGTGTGGCAGATGGCTCCTTCCATCATAATCGCGGCCCTTCTTCTTTCACCGCTTACAACCGTTAGTCAACTCTCAGCCTGTGAGAAAGGGAAGAGGCTCCGTAAGGGCTCTACCGAAGCAGGAGGGCGGCTTCATTCCTCTCCTGGTGGAAATTCCCTTTTCGGTCCCGTATGGGGATTACTTTACACGGTTGAAGAGCTCACCGACTACAATAACCAGTGCACGCCGACTTTGACGGAAGACAATAAAACAATCGTCTTCACATATACGGACGTAAACGGTCCGGCGCAGATACCCAGAGGGATAGCGATCGCGACGTGGAACGATACGACCGGTAACTGGAACCCGGCTGTGACGACAGGCCTTATGGGCACGAGGCCTTTCATATCTCCCGATGGGACGAAGATATACTACCAGGCGAACGGGGAAATATGCGTGTCCACCTGGACCGGCTCCGAGTGGAGCCCGGGAGATACGCTACCGCCTCCCGTCAACAGCGCCTTTGATGACACAGAGCCCGGACTATCCCTGGACGGAAGGAGGCTCTACTTCTCGTCCAACAGGCCGGGCGGGCAGGGGGACAATGACATCTGGGTGGTGAGATGGAACGGCTCATTCTGGGATTCCCTCACAAACCTGGGTGCGCCGCTTAATACGCATTACTATGAAGGATGGCCCCGTGAGACGGCGGATGGCCAGTATCTCTATTTCGGTTCATGGGACAGGGACGAGTATGGCTGGGGAGATCTGTGGGTTTCCAGCTGGACAGGCACAGCCTGGGGTGAACCGGTTAACCTGGGCTCTCCCATAAACACCGAGAAAACAGCCTGCTCCCCCTTCGTCACCTGGGACATGCAGCGGTTCTACTGCGGTTCCGAGGCGAATGAAGGGGGCAAGGGCGAGGAAGACATCTGGTACGCTGGCCCCGGCTCGGGGTATACAAAACCCGAGCCTCCGATTGCGGAAGCCGGTGGATGGGAGCTCACCGATGATCTCGAGGACGCCGAATTCGTCTACTGCCTGCTCGAGACATTCGATGGTACTCTGTACGCTGGAACATATCCCAATGGGGATGTCTTCAAGTCCACCGATCGAGGGTCAAACTGGACGAACACTTCCGATCTCGACGGTGCGGTACGGGTTTACAGCCTTCTGCAGGCCATGGATGAGACTGTCTATGCCGGTACCTACCCCAACGGTGATGTCTTCAAAACCACCGACGACGGTGACAACTGGATACCGACGGCCGATCTGGGGGGTGCGACCTCTGTGCATTGCATGCTTCAGGCTTCCGATGGAGCCATTTACGCCGGCTGCGCCCCGGGGATAGAAGGCCCTTCGGGAGGGGGCAGGATTTTTAAAACGACCAATGGTGGCAATAGCTGGCAACCGCTGACACCCATACCGGATTATGGCGAGGCGGTTCTCGCACTCATGGAGACCGGCGACGGGAAGCTCTTCGCCGGTGGCCTCCATCCACAGAGCATCGCATACTCAACCGACATGGGTCTGTCCTGGGAGTCCAGTCCGATACGATACTCCGGTGACATACGCTCCTTACTCGAAGACACAGACGGTGTACTCTGGGCCGCCGGCTGGGCTCACGCGAAGAAAGGACGCGTATATGTGAGCACCGATGATGGCGCCAGCTGGGATACGACTTCAGTCGTCATGATAGGCGAGCACAACGCCTCCAGGCACTTCGCCATTCTGGAAGCTCAGCCGGGAGTAATCTTCACCGCATTTCAAACCGGGCCGGACAGCGTGGTGTATCAAACTACCGACGGAGGGAATACGTGGACGAGCACCGGCACGCTCCCCCTTGCGAGAGAAGCCCTGTGCCTCCTGAAGGCTAGCGACGGTACCATCTATGCCGGAACCACTCCTTATGGCGATGTGTTCAAGTTCTCCCCTACCGGCATAGAAGAGGAGAAAGGCATGGCGCCGCTGCCACTTGCAACATCGCTTCATCAGAACTATCCCAATCCCTTCAATCCCAGCACTGTGATAGAGTTCTCTCTCGCCCGGGAATCACAGGTCGAGATCTCAATATACGACCTCCAGGGACGGAAGGTGAAGACCCTCGTCACCGAATATCTCTCTTCAGGTGACCATAAGATCCAGTGGGACGGGAAAAACGATCAGGGGAACGAGGTCGGAAGCGGAGTCTATTTCCTGCGCCTGAGAGTCAACGATACCGCCGAGACGAGGAAAATGGTCCTTCTGAAGTAGGATGTGCAGACCTCACCGCACCAGAAGCATCTTCCTTGTCATCGACTCACCAGCCACATCTAGACGGTAAAAGTAAACGCCTGATGGCAGCGATATCCCTCTTGCATCGGTTCCGTCCCAGGTGAGGATCTTTGGACCTTCAGGCAACCGACGATCGAGGAGGGTTTTAACTCTCCTTCCTCTTATGTCATAGATTCTGAGAGTGACCCGGGTTTCCTTTTCTACGGAAAACCGAATCTCGGTGCTCGGGTTGAAGGGATTCGGTGAGTTCTGGAGAAGCTCTGTCCTGTGTGTTCCAGGCATCTCTTTGGCCTTTTCGATACCGGTGCCCTCGCTCAGATATACGCTTTTAAAGGCAGCCAGGCTGCTCATTACCTCTTCCGGGTAGCTGAAGGTGACCGAATGCCTGATGAGATAAGGCCCTGGCATGAGTCCGCCTGTGTTCCAGACACCCAGGGTGTCCATGAGCACCGAATTGTGCACAGTATCAATCAGCACCCACAGGCTCTCCTTATCACACACCTGGGAATCATACCCCGGGCAGTAGTGCAGTTCGTAGAACTCCAGTTCGGTAGGATTGAACGGCCCGGTGGTTACAAGGGCGATCCCGGTTATCGGGATGAGCGCTTCGACCGGGGTCACTGACGGAAGGCTGATCAAAGCTTCGACCAGGGTGGCCCTGTCCTCCACAACCGGCCTGATCGCTGCGAAGCTGTTCAAAAGAGCCAGGACGGATCTGCCCGAGACAGAGACCTTGTGGGTGGGGAGACTCGTTTCGTAAAAGAGGGCTTTCGCACTGTCGGTAACTATGGTCTGCGTCAGCACTGAGGAGAAGACCATGAAGACCTGAGACTCGCCACCGATTCCCACATAGCCTCCCTTTCCGTCACAGATGGATTCAAAGATCTCCACGTGTGAAGTGTCGCTTGTGAGGACCTCGCCGAATATTGAATTCTCGATCTTCACGTAGGAGGTGTCGAACGGGTAGATGTTCCAGGCATTCAAATGGGTGTCTACAAGTCGCAGCATGCGATCATCGAGTGAAACCGTGTAGTCTTCATAGTCGGTGTCGTTCACAAGCCCGGATATTTCCACTGAATCCTCCGGACCATTTTCAAAGATGAGCCCAAGGGCTGCAACATCCGAGTTTTCCACGGTGAGCTCCGATCCACCATAGGTGACCACGGCCGATATAACGTGTGATGTGGTGTCAACGGTGATCTGATAGTCGATCCCGCTCACTGAATCGGTGGGAAACACCCAATGCTCGATCAAGCTCTCTTCATCCGGAAGTTGAATCACTCCCACGGAGGAGTCCGGGAAGGCGAACCAGATTATGACACTGTCGCAGTCTGAAAATTCTACCATTGTGCTTTCCAGCGGAATGTATTCACCCGGCCTGGTGCAGCCTTTAACCTCCATTGAAGCCTGTCCGAGGAGAAGAGTGGTTAGAAAACCACCGGGAAAGCTTGTGTTCTGCAAGATCACCGATGAGCTGTCGGCGGCGGTGAGACCCAGGTTCTGGCCGTTGAAAGAGAGCTGGCTGTCGAGTATCTCGAGCCTGGCACTTCCCGTCAGTAGGCACTTGTACTGATAAAGCCACTCTTCGATCACGCTGAGGTGACCCCCATTAATTACCATCCTTCCATCATCCATTAATGTGATATCACCGACAACCGAGAGTGTAGCCCCATCTACTTGCAACAGCCCCCGCTCCACAACGCATATCTTTCCGTAGATTGTAGTGTCATTCTCAATAACCACTACCTCATCGGGCGGATCGTCGCCAACTATAAGGTCAGGCGGATACTCACACTCATCGCTCAGCCTCAGCCAATCACCCCAAGCGCCTGAGATCAGATCAAGAACCGAGGCAATGCCCTCTCCGTGCTCAGCAGATGGATACCCGGAAGTGACATTCGCCATGGCTTCCCTGCCCCCGATCTGTCTGGTATCTCGAAAGATGAGGGAAAACGGCAGCATGCCAGTGGCTCCAGGTTCTCTCCTTATCACGATTTCGGACGTGTCCGGGCGTTTTCCGGCCTTTTCCCTGCTCCTGCTGTTATGATCCACATCCCATGCGGAGGGATGAAAGCCGTGTAGTAATCCCACTGCTGGCGCTGTCCCGATTAAGATCAGGACCATGACCGTGTGTCTGCTACTCTTCATCGGGTGAGATCCTCCTTCTCAGCTTCTTCTTCATGGATCGACGCTTCTTCTCCCTCAGTATTTTTTCCTTCACATGAGAGGGCACTTTTGTCTTGATGCGAGGTTTCCTTACCTTGCTTTTTTCCTCTATCCTGCTGCCGAGCCTCTCAAGAGCATCCTGCAGGTTCTCTATCCTGGACCTTCTCCTTCCTGATACCACCACGATGCCCGTCGGCAGGTGGACCAGCCTCACCGCGGTCCTTTTCCTGTCCCTTCTCTGACCACCCGGACCTGAGGAGAGGAAGTAGCTCACCTTGCACTCATCAAGTAATTTCCCTGGGTCGATCGACACGTCATTCCCTCCAGGACATTCATCGAGTCACGATGCCAACAAAACGGTGATTCTGCGGCTTTGCGCTTCCGTTATAATTAAATATAGTAAAAAACCTAGCTGGTAGTCAGACCCCCGCAATATTCTTTCCGAACCCCTTTCAATGAGTGGTAGAATCGGCACAGACCTTGCTTAAGTATAGTGATGAGAAATGTCTGTATGTTAAGGTGTGGTTAATCCGTGGATTTTTAACTTTCTGTCAGCTGTGGTGTCGAATTAATTAAACAAACTGATTGAGAGGTGAATCATGAAACGTGCGAAAAATATCATAACAATTCTCGTGATCTCGTGCCTCATGCCAACCTTTACACCTGGTTGTGGCGCGACGTATGTCGATCACGGTCCCCCTCCCCCTCCGGTTGAAGAGCTCAGGCCCGCACCACCTTCCCCGCACTCGGTCTGGATAGCAGGGCACTGGACGTGGAACTCCGCCAGAGATTCCTATGAATGGGTGCCGGGCCACTGGGCGAAGCCCAGACCCGGAAAGGTATGGGTGAGTGGACACTGGAAGAGAACTCCGAGAGGGTGGGTCTGGGTGAAAGGACACTGGAGGTAAGAAGCTGGAAGTGGTCCTGATCTATGACCAGGTCGAGGTTGTCATCAATACGTATCCTCAAGTTCTTTTAAGAACTCCCTGGCCCTCTCCCGGGCATCGTCATTTCGATTCCACAGAGAAAGAAACTTTGAAAATGCTGCTGCGGCTTCCTCTCCTCTGCCAAGTTTTTTCATGAGAAGTCCCATGTTATAGTATGCCTCCGGGAAATCGGCTTTCAACTCAAGCGCTTTCTTCAACGCCCTCTCGGCTTCTTCGACTTTACCCATCTTATCAAGAAGGGCCCCGAGGTTGTTGTAGGCTATATGCGAGGTGGTGTCAATCGCAGTCGCCTTCACATACGTCTCAAGAGCCTCGTCCGTTCTCCCGTCGTTTTCGAGCGCATACCCGAGATCGAGTAGAAGATCAGATGAAGAGGGTGCTTTTGAGGTGAGACCACGGAGAATCTCCACCGCATCGCCTGTCCTGCCAAGTCGAATGAGAACCATCGCCTTCTCCCTCAAAGCTTGCTGTAAGCCATCATCAAGAAGTGCGGCCTGCTCGAACTCCCTGAGTGCCCCATCCAGATCCCCTCTCTCCTTCCGGCATACTCCCATCCAGTATCTGGCCGTAGGATTCTCAGGATCGACCTCGATCGCTTCCTCCAGAACCTCAACGGCCCGATCAAGATCCCCTGCAATCCTGTACGCCTTCCCTTTTCCGACGATGGCTCTCACGTAGTAAGGATTCCTCGCCAGAACCTCTTCGTAGGCTGCGAGGGCAGAATCGGCCTCTCCCATATCGAGGTATGTCATCCCCAGGTTCAGGTTTGTCTCGAGGTTATCAGGGCTAAGCTCCCGGGCAAGCTTCCATAATTCCATCGCTTCACCAAGCCTGCCAAGGTAATATAAGGAGAATGCCCTGAAGTTTATTAGCGTTATATTCGTTGGGTCAATCTTCAGAGCTTCACCGAATGCTCTCTGTGCCTCTTCGTACCTGCCTCTATCGAAGAACCTTAGCCCTCTCTCCTGTCTTGATAAGACCGGGAGCATGTCCTTCGGGTCACGGAGTTCCTCCCCCGCACCTACGGGATGCGTGATGTAGCCGAGAAGCGCGAGCTTCTCGATAGTCTCTTTATCCGCCTGGAATCTGGCCGCTTCCCCTGCTGTTTCATACTCCTGCTTCAGGGAATCGAGAATTGTCCTCATCTGAATTGCCACCCCGGATTCGTTCTCCAGCAGGTTCGATCCCTCAGCCGGATCCTCGATGACATTATAAAGCTCCTCGCGCGGGGCCTTTATATATTTCCATTCCCCACGGATGACGCCCTCAAGGGGGCTCCACCCCATCTCCTCCAGAGGCAATCTGGTTTCAATATAAATTACCCTGTCAGAAGAGCTTCCTCCCTCTATTGCAGGCAGAAGACTCTCGCCGTGGATTTTAATGCCGGCTGTTTCCATCCCGAGAATATCGAAAACTGTGGGGAAGATATCCACGACTGATACGACCTCATCAATTATGAGGCCCTCGGGAAGCCTCTCAGGGAATGATATGATAAGGGGAACATGCACGGTGGATTCGTACAGGAATGAACCATGTGACATCTCCCCATGATCTCCCAGGTCTTCTCCATGATCACCAACGATTATAGTGAGAGTCGAGCTTAAATCTATCTTATCCAGTAGCCTTCCGAGGCAGGCATCCATGAAGGCAATCTCCCCTGCATAAGGATCGTCCCGGTATCTCTTGTCGTATGGTGACGGCGGATCATAAGGTGAGTGTGGATCGAAATAGTGAACCCAGAGAAAGAACGGAGAAGATCCTTCACTCTCAATGAAGGAGATGGCGGCATCTGTAACAGCATCACCGCTTCTACGGACAAAGGCGAAGGAGGGCTTCTCTTTAAATTCACCCCCCATGTTGTCATCATATACCTCAAAGCCCGCATCCAGACCGAACTGGGAGTCGAGAGGGAAGGCCCCTATCACAGCATGCGTCCTGTATCCCGCCTCACTCAATAGCCCCGCCATCGTTGGAACATCATCACCCAGCCTGTACCTGCCGTTGTTTCTCACCCCATGGCCTGGCGGATACAATCCGGTCATTATAGAGGCGTGAGCCGGAAGTGTGACAGGGACGGTCGTCATGGCATGGGAGAAGAGGATGCCCTGCCGGGCGACCATGTCTATGTTGGGGGTTTGTGCATGGCTTCTGTCATAGCAGGAAAGGTAATCCCGGCGAGTCGTATCAAGCGTGATTAGACAGACGTTTGGCCCGCCATCTGCGACATCCCTGCCACAGGAGAAAAGAGTGAGCCACGATATGAGACAGATTGTTCCCGCCGCCACTTTAAATAAATTCACGTATGCCACAGAAACTGCAGCGCCTTGAGATTTAGTAAGACAGTAGGACTGCATGATTTAAAAATTTACCCGCAACGGGCCGCCTTTTCAAGCCCGGCTGTTTTCGTCGGTTTTCGTCTCAGTTTTATGGAGGGATCGTCATCCCACAGGCACCTTCCTCTCCTGTAGCCAGCAAAAAGATCAGAGCCGAGAACCGGCTCATGTTCTATGGCATCCCTATTTAGAAATACGGCCCTTATGAAGTTGATTCTATCGAAACACAGCTGAGTTGACATCCACCTCTGACTAGAGTATAATCAATTTAAGCAATAGAAGATTCTTGCCTGATCGCAATCCAAGACATTAAGCGTACGGCTTATTGTATGGCAAAGAAAATGTGCTCATGGAATCCGGTCCCGGCCTTTGAAACATGCAATAAAATCTTGCACTGAACAATCATGCTACTATAACTATGGGATGAAGATTGCCCTTCCTATTCTTTCTATTATTTTAGTCTTAGCACTAACTGAAGGTGTGCTTCGCTTTTTCTCACCCCTTCAACTTGGATTCGAGTATGTGGAAGGTGAGTTCAGACGCCCGCTCGAGTTCAAATACCAGACCGCCGGGAACAGAATGGGGTTTCACGACTTCGATCACGGCCCAAAGATGCGAGATGTCACTCGAGTTATTCTGCTTGGCGATTCCTACGTGGCTGCGAGAACAGTCCCCATCCGAGCAACCGTGGTTCAACGTCTAGAGCATTATTTGAAATCAAAATCAAATCGAACTTACGAAGTTATATCGTGTGGAGAAGATCGCTGGGGGCAGCGTGAAGAGCTTGAGGCGTTATCAAGGATAGGCCCTCGACTGGAACCTGACTTTGTAGTAACACTGTTTTTACCATTCAACGATGTGAGAGATAACTCGACTGAACTGCGAGCCCGGGCCTGGCGTGAGTTGACTGAGATGAGTCATTTCCGTCCGGGCTGGACACGCCTCAAATCCGATGAAGTACCCTTTTTCCTTGTGCGGTCTTCCGTTCTTAATCAAATCATCTCATTCAGGCTTGCCAGAGTTCTGGCCACACATGAATCAGATCAAATCCCTATCGACTACTATGTATACGCGATAGATATGGATGAAACATGGCAACAAGCCTGGAAACAGACAGAAGAGCTCCTTTTACAGACCCGCACCTTAGCACACAAGCTTGGCGCACGGTATGCTCTTGTTTCTGCATCCACCCCACACGGTGTTTTGGGAACGGAAAAAGGCTTGAAACAACTCATCGCAGTATATCCGGCCATGCGAGAACGCGAGTGGGACCTGGACATGCCCAACAAGCGGCTGAATAGTTTTTGCCAGAATCACCAGATCCCTTTCCTCTCGTTGGAGCCAGCTTTCAGACAAGAAACCCTTCAGGGAGGTCGCCAACTTCACTGGAAATATGATGGGCATTGGAACTTCGAGGGTAACGATCTAGCTGGCGAGCTTATTGCAGACTTCATCTTGAGTCTTAACAAAGATGATTAGTTTTCACCCTGCAGCAAAGTCATAAATCTATACTTGGAGGGACCTCTATACATTGGAGATTACAAGTCTGTATCAAGCTCCCCATCCACTCACAGCACCTAATCAGTTTCTCATCCAAATAATAATCGACATGAATTCCGTTGACAAATCTTCCTACCCATAATATCGTTAAATTTGTGAATCGAACAAGATTTTAAACTTACAATCTATGACTCACATTAGTTCCTTATTCCAGTTCTATCTGCCATGCCCCTAAACAAGCTACGTCATATTGGCTTTCGCGCCACCCCCTCCCTTCTGGTAATCGGTATTTTCCTACTGGGCTTCCTCGGTTCCCCTGAAAACAATGGCTGGCTTAACCGAAGCCCCTTGTGGGGTCCGGGAGATCCCTTCTATACGGAGTCAAATGCAGAAACCAAATTCATCGCAAATCCCTTCCTCATTTGGAGAGGACGCCCTCAATATAAGGGGAGCTCTCGGCATGGGCCAGCGGGAATCACGAATTTCATTGAGCATAACGCCTATGGCCTTCGTGATGACGAACTCGAAGCGAAGAAAGCTCCTGGCACTATTAGAATTCTAAATCTTGGTGACTCTGCCACCTGGGGCCTTAATCTAAGAGATCGATCTGAGACTTACTCGGATCAACTCGAAAAGCTGTTGAATTCCACTACCGGTGTGATGGGGGACGGGGGTTCAGCAGGACGTCGATTCGATGTGATAAATGGCGGAACTATTGGTTACAGCAGCTTTCAGGGGCTCCAGTTTCTCCGCTACTGGATGGATGAGCTTCAACCTGATGTAGTAACAATCTACATTGGTAATAACGACCCCGCCCCTGCACCCATCAAGGATGTTGAGCGCGTCGGGACTACCCTACTATCTCTGCGAAAAGTCCTGAGCCACAACCTCTTTTATCTGTTACTTAAGAAAATCTTCGTGAACCTCCATGTTGAGCAACTTGAACGAGGCAGAGAAGAACTCAAAGAGAGTGTACACATCTATCAGAGCAAGGAGGATTACTACCGGTTCCATGCCCGTGTGTCCCCTGACGAGTATGAAATGAACCTGCGACAGATGATTCAACTCCTTCGTGGGACAGGTGTTCGAGTGATTCTTCTGAAGGTCCCAATGAACCTTCTCTGGCCCCCATCTGTGCTCCCTGTCCTCGAGCTGATGCTAGCACCACAAAAGTACTGGACGGGGGTGTACATTGCAACGGGATACCTTAAACGAGCTCAACAGGGTCTTGCTCCGCTGGGAGGAGATCTCATGGGGCATCCTTATCTGTCATTCGTCACTCCAGAGCAGTTTTCAGTCATCTGGGAGAAAAGCGGGGCAAAATCTGCCTGGAATGTTAATAGTGATCAGGTAGGAACCTGGCTGAAGCAGGTCATGGATGATGAGACAAACCCTGAATTGCAACGACTCTGGGCGACTCACAATCTGGGTGTCTGGTATTTAATACAGGGAGATGCGAATGCTGCTGTGCATGTACTCGAAAAGATGATCAGCAAAAGTCGTAATTGTAGCCAGTGTCCCCCGGCGCGAGCCATTTCTATGACCTACCACGCTCTTGGAGTAGCATATCTTTTCCAGGGCCGGAGAAAGGAAGCCTTTGAGAAGTTTCTGAACTCTCGTGAGGTCTGGCCATTTGGCATGAGCCCTGATTACCAGCGTCGCTTCGATAGGGTCGTACAGGACTTGGAGGTCGAATGGATAGATCTACCGCATCTCTTCGCCGAGCATGATCCGGAGTTCGCCGGATCAACTCTTATCCAGGATTGGGTGCACCCGAACGCAGAAGGAAATCGGGTGATTGCCGAAGCACTAGCAGAAAAGCTCAAAAAAGAATGAGTAAGCGCCTACGCAGCTGCATTATCCCATTATTAATGTAATTTTTGCACATCCAGGCAGCCTCTCCCTTACACGCCTAAAAGGCTATCCTTGCAAGGAGCTTTATCGTCTTAACGCTCCAGATGCAACTTTAAATAAATTCAAGCATGACACAGAAACTGCAGCGCTTTGATATTTAGTAATACATTAGGACTGCATGATCTAAAAACTTACCAGCAACGGGCAGGCTTTTCTGGCCCGGTTGTTTTTTGTTCACTTCCCGGCCACCCCTGAGATATCGGCTTTTAAATTAATCCCACCCAACCTCGCACGGAAATTGCAGTTAATCCCATATGATTTTATACAGGACCAGAAGGAGCTCTTGATTTAACCCCCGGGCCTGAACGTGGATTATTGACCCATGCGCATCGTATTACGGCCTCTTTCGTCGGTTTCAGTCTTAGTCTTTCTTGTGATTCACACCTGCCCGAAAACCGTGTTTCCACCCCTCTTTGCTTACGTTTACACACAACCGATAGGACACCTTGTCAATTCCGAGAAAAAAATCAGCTTGCCGCAGGGATCATGTATCCCGTCCGGAGATCACACGAGCATTCAGAATGCGCTCGCCGGTTTCGGTTCAAAGGCCATTCTGTGTCCCGATGCGGTCTTTGAGCTCGGCGAGACAATCTACCTTACAGCAGACAGCCAGGCGATCTATACCGAAGGCTTTCCCACGGATGCTACGAGGGCCTTGCTAAGGGTCGCCGACAAAAGTGTTGCGACCGCAGTCCAGCCGGAAAACTACTCGGGCCTGAGGCTGAGTCACGTGATTATCGACGGGAACCGGCCCGTGCTCGGGACCGCATTAGGAGCCCTGATAGAGTGGGGCGCTGCCGGCACGGGCAATCTCGTGGAATGGGTCAAGGCCTACGAACCGCGGGGCTGGTCAGTGATATACATCGGAGAGGGCGACGATCTTCAGTGTTCGGGGGCCATTGTTAGGAACAACGAATTTGGCCCGGCTGGGCATGCAGAATACGCTATGGGTGATGGCATTTCACTGGCGTGTCGAAACAGCATTGTGGAGGACAACACGATTGTCGATGTCACGGATGGAGGTATAGTCATCTTCCAGGCACCAGGCTCTCTTGTAGCCAACAACACGATCAGAGCTGAGAACCGGATCATGTTCTACGGCATCTCTATGGAGGATTATGGGCCCTATGACGGCGATTTTACACAGACAGTGGTGACGGGGAACGTCATTGATGCCTCCGGCGCCATGATCAGGCGAGGGATCAGTATGGGGCCTCATGTAGGTTGCATCCCGATAGAGGAGGCTACACTGAGGAGCAGGGGTGCTGTGGTTACAGGCAACACGCTGATAGGTGATCACATGGGTTACGGGTTTGTCGTAAGCGGAGTGGAGGACTGGACAGTGACCGGGAATGTCGACCTCTCCACTCATCTTTTGCCCGACATCGAGCAGGATTGTTTCGGGGAGGTTGTCGATCCCCCCGATGGCTTCCAGCTCAACCCCCTGACATCGAACGGTACATTTCAGGAGGAGTTTGAATCAACATATACCGTATCGAAGCAGGGAGCTTCACATCGATCCGGAAGATGACGATTTTGAGGTGAATGGATCGTTACACCGCTTTGGAAGACTTTTTCGGAGACCTGCAAGTACTAGCCATTCTTATACAAAAATCTTGATTAATCCCGCAGTTTTCTTATATTTTAGCATTTCGCTGTAGGGTGTAAGGCTATAAAGAGGCTTTTGCACCTTGAGAAAGAAGACAGGGAAAAGCCGAGGACGGGGCTATGAAGAGCTTCGAGCCCTTGGAGCCTATTCCGGCCTGGGGATACAGCTCGTTCTCATAACGCTCGTTTTCTTTTACGCCGGCTGGCGGTTGGATCATTACATATTCGTCAGCTACAAGCCTGTCTTTACACTCATCCTCACGTTCCTGGGAGGAGCAGCGGCTTTTTACAGGATGTACCGTTTCCTTTTCCATCCAAAGGGGAATGGGAAGAAGGAGTCCGGGAGCTGATTCCACGGAAAAGCAAGTTGACGTTCCTGAGGAGGTCACTCTTCCTCGTCCTCCTGGGAACCGCCCTTGCGATCGTCCCTGTAGAGATGAGCCTTGGCAGAGAAGCCACGATAGGTCTTCTCACAGGGTGTGGGGTTGCGCTTTTCATAGTGGTCACGAGCTTTTTCACGCTCACGTGGGCCTTCGACAAGTCCACCAGGGTGTTCTTGAAGGCCTTCGTGCTGGGTTTTTTAGGAAGGCTCGCGGTCATCGTCGCAACCGTTATAGCAATATCACGGGTCGAGTGGGCGCATCTTGCTACCACTGCTGTGTCCCTGCTCGCCTTTTACGGATTGCTGACGTTCCTCGAGATTCGTTTCTTTACCTCCCTCTTGAAAGCATTGAAGGAAGGGAAAACGGAATAAGCGATTCTAAAAACAGAACAGCTCTTGTAACAGTAGATTGGGTAAGAACAAGTGCTTTCGGAAGCATCAGAAGCGGCTCATAACGGGCACCCTGAAGATCCTGAGTACATCGTGAACTACATCATGCACCACGTCCAGGATGCACACGAGCTGGATTTCTTTGGATGGAAGCTCGAGCTACCTCACATCGAACTTTTCGGGTTCGATCTTTCCATCACCAAGCACGTTGTTATGATGTGGCTCGCCGGACTCATTATCACACTACTTTTCTCGAAACTGGCCAAAAAGAGGAGCCTGTCCCCGAAAGGTAGTTACAGTAACTTCTTCGAGGTCTTTGTGGTCTTCGTGCGGGATGAGATGGTGTATAAGATCATGGGCGAGGAGACAGGCAGGAGATTTCTGCCCTTCTTCCTCACCCAATTCTTTTTCATCCTGACCTGCAATCTTCTCGGTCTTGTTCCCTTCTGCTCTACTGCAACGGGTAACATAGCCGTTACCGGTGCCCTGGCCCTCATAACGCTCTTCATGACCCAGGTAGGTGGCATGGTAGAACAGGGCTTTTTTACCTATCTGAAGAACATAGTTCCCCCGGGTATCCCTTTATGGCTCCTTCCAATCATGGTACCGGTCGAAATTCTGGGGCAGTTTACGAAACCTTTTGCCCTAACTGTACGACTGTTCGCGAACATGACTGCCGGACATCTGGTCATACTGAGCCTGTTTGCGCTCATTTTCATATTCAAGAGCTTCAGTGATTTAGTGAGTTACGCAGTCGCACCTGGTGTGGTGGGATTTGTCATTTTCATCAACCTGCTTGAGATCTTCGTCGCACTCATCCAGGCGTACATTTTCACGTTTCTATCGATCATTTTCATAGGGGCGGCGATCCATCCAGAGCACTGACTCCGGATGGTCACACACGAAAAAACAGGAGGTTCTCAATGGACTTAGCTTTCTTCGGAGCAGCGATTGGCGCTGCAGTAGCGGTGATAGGGGCGGGTTACGGGATCAGCTACCTCTCGCGCAGTGCCCTTGAAGGCATGGCGCGACAGCCGGAGGCTTCTGCGGATCTGAGGGGTGCGATGATCATTGCAGCGGCTCTCATCGAGGGAATCGCCTTCTTTGCTCTGATCATCTGCCTGCTCACGGTATTACTTCTTCCCAAGTAGAGAGTCGACCGAGCGGGAGGCAACATGCTCATAACCATAAATCCGGGTCTCGTGATCTGGACGATTATAACCTTCGTGATTCTCTTCTTCATCCTGAAGAAATTCGCCTGGGTTCCGATTCTAGATGCTCTGGAAAAAAGGGAGAAGACCATAAAGGATAACCTCATCCAGGCTCAGAAGACGAGGGAGGAAGCCGAGAACCTCCTCAGTGAATACAACAAGAAGCTCGATTCCATAAAGGAGGAGGCGAGGAAGCTGGTCGATGAGGGAAAGGCCATGGGGGAGATGGCCAGGGAGGAACTCCTCGAGCAGGCAAGGCGGGAGTATGAAGAACAGCTGCAAAGAGCGAAGAAGGAGATCGAGCTGGCGAAGCAGAAAGCCATGGATGAGTTCCAGGGATATGCGGTGGACCTGACGCTTGACATGGCTTCAAGGGTTACCGAGAGAAGCCTCACAGACGAGGATCACGAAAGGCTGGCCCGCGAAGCGCTGGAGAAAGCAGCGAAGTTGAAGTAGATCGCCGGACCTCCACGAGGAAACTGGCAGTGAGAACTTTTTAGCACCGCCTTTACTATGAGAGAAGAGACGATAGCGCGAATATACGCCGATGCCCTCATGCAGGCATCCGAGGAGAAGGGGGAGAGGAAGAAGGTCCTGGAGGAGCTCGAGTCGCTTGCCTCGCTGCTTGATGAGCACGAGGACTTTCGGATCTTTATCGAATCGCCGCAGATCGACAAGAGCGATAAGAAGAAGGTGATCGACAAGCTGTTTAAAAAAAGGTTTCACGAGTTGACTCTCAATTTCCTAGGCGTTCTCTTCGAGAAGAACAGGCAAAACCTTCTGAGAAAGATAGCCAGGGAATACAGAGCCCTGGATGATGAGAAGGAGGGGATTTGTGAGGCCACAATCACGAGTGCGAAGCCTGTGAGCGCTGAGCTCGAGCGGGAATTTGTGAGTGTCCTGGAGAAAGCACTGGGGACCCGGATAAGGCTCAGGATAGAAGTCAACCCCCGTCTTCTGGGAGGCATTATAATTCGATACCGGGATCAGGTGCTGGATGGAAGCGTAAGGAAAAAGCTGGAGATTCTCAGGGACAGGATAAAAGCGAAGCGATTAATGGAGGGTGCATTGTATGAGGATTAAGCCTGAAGAGATGACCTCTGTCATAAAGAAGGAGATAGAAAGTTATGCAGCTACCCTGGATGTCGAGGAGGTCGGAACAGTTCTCGAGGTCGGGGATGGGATAGCTCGGGTGCATGGACTCAGGAAGGCAATGGCTTCCGAGATGCTGCGTTTCCCGAACGATATATACGGACTTGCGCTGAACCTCGAAGAGGATAACATAGGAGCTGTGATCCTCGGAGAGTACGTTGAGATAAAGGAGGGTGACCCTGTCCACAGGACGGGAAGAGTCCTCGCGGTTCCATCCGGAGAGGGGCTCCTTGGTAGGGTCATCGACCCGCTGGGCAGGCCGCTCGATGGGAAGGGACCCATCCCACAGGAGAACTGGAGACCGATCGAGTCCACCGCCCCCAATGTGGTGCAACGGCAGCCCGTGAAAGAGCCGCTCCAGACAGGGCTAAAGGCGATCGATTCCATGATCCCCATCGGGAGGGGTCAGCGAGAGCTGATTATAGGCGACAGGGGAACCGGAAAGACAGCCATCGCAGTTGACACGATAATCAATCAGAAGGGCCAGGGCGTATTATGCTTTTATGTGGCAGTCGGACAGAAGGCTTCGACGGTTGCCCAGGTCGTCGAGAAGCTAAGGGAGAAAGGCGCCATGGATTACACCGTCGTTATCAGTGCGACGGCTAACGACCCCGCACCTCTTCAATATATAGCCCCTTACGCAGGTTGCGCGATGGCAGAATACTTCATGTACGAGAAAGACGCCGCTACTCTCTGCGTCTACGATGACCTCTCGAAACAGGCTCATGCCTACCGTCAACTCTCCCTGCTTCTGAGGAGACCGCCCGGAAGGGAGGCTTTTCCCGGCGATATATTCTACAACCATTCGAGGCTCCTCGAAAGGGCGGCTAAGCTCTCAGACAAAAGGGGCGGCGGCTCTCTTACAGCCCTTCCCATCATCGAGACCCAGGCGGGAGACGTCAGCGCATACATACCAACCAACGTGATATCCATCACAGATGGCCAGATATACCTGGTTTCCGATCTCTTTTACGCCGGCGTGCGGCCGGCGATACACGTCGGGATTTCGGTCTCACGTGTCGGTGGAAACGCCCAGAAGAAATGCATGAAGCAGGTGGCCGGCCGGTTGAGGCTCGACCTCGCCCAGTACCGTGAAATGGAGGCCTTCGCCCAGTTCGGCTCCGAGCTGGACAAACAAACTCAGCAGCAGCTCGCCCGGGGCGAGAGGATGGTCGAACTGCTCAAGCAGCCACAGTATAAGCCGATGTCACTCGATGCACAGGTGATGTCTATCTACACCGGAGTGAACGGATATCTGGACGAGTACCCGGTTTCCAGAATAGGCGAGTTCGAGAAAAAGTTCCTCGAGTTCATGGATACGCACTATCCCCAGGTCGGTAAATCCATCATGGAACACGGTGAGATTACCACCGAGACCGAGGAGGAGCTTAAAGCGGCCATCGGGGAATTCAAGAAAAACTTCTAAGCATATTAACAGTAAGGGCAGGCGATGGCGAAAACCCGCGACATCAAAAGGCGCATAAAGAGCGTTCAAAGCACGCAGCAGATCACCAGGACAATGGAGATGGTGGCAACCTCTAAGCTCAAGCGAGCCCAGAACAGACTCACATCTTCGAGACCATACGGTGGCGAGGTGAAATCATTCATCCAGGATCTTGCGACGTCGTTGCCAGGCATCCCTCATCCTCTTCTCAAAAGGAGGGGGGAGGAGCACAGCATCGCGCTTTTCCTTCTCACGAGCAACAGAGGCCTCTGTGGTGCCTTCAACACGAACCTAATCAAGATGGCCCAAAGCCTGTACGAAGAGCTCAAAGGGGCGGGGAAGGAAATCACCCTCTACATTTCAGGCAAAAAGGGTTTGGCCTTCTTCAAATTCCGCGGCTTTAGCATAGAGAGTGAATACACGGCGCTTCCCGAACTCCCATCTCCATCCGATGTCGCCGAAATCGCAGACCGCTTCATCTCCCTCTACGCTTCGGGCCGTATCGATAAGCTAGTTCTTATTTATAACCACTTCCGCTCACCCGTCGAACAGCGGCCAGTAATCGAGACGGTGCTGCCCATACCATTTGAAATGCCTGAGAAGCAGCAGGCAGACTACATCATTGAACCGGTTGGAGAGGAAATCCTCGACCGTCTGCTCCCCCTCTATGTTCATTCAGCACTCCGGATGGCTCTCGTGGAGTCCACGACGAGCGAACAGGGCGCACGGAGGACCGCCATGAAGAGCGCAACCGACAACGCTGAGGAAATGATCACATATCTTATACGTTCATTTAATAAAGCCAGACAGGCACAGATCACACAGGAGATTGCTGAGATCGTAGGAGGCGTGAACGCCCTCATCGATTAGAAACAATGGAGGATACGAGAATGCCAGAGAAACGAAAATCCGCGGAAACCGCCGAAGGAGTTGAAACGATAGGCACAGGCGCGGCGGAAAAAGAGCTGAACTATGGAAAGGTGGTTCAGGTGATCGGACCCACGATTGATGTTGAGTTCGACCCGGAAAGGCTTCCGGAGATATACACGGCTCTCAAGCTCGATGAAGAGGTAGACGGCAAAAGGATTACCCTGACCGCGGAGGTACAGCAGCAGATTGGGAGAAACCAGGTGAAGGCTGTCTCGATGTCATCCACAGATGGGGTCGTGAGAGGTATGAAAGTGCTGGACACGGGTCAGCCGATAACCGTCCCAGTAGGCAGGGAATGTCTTGGAAGGGTCTTCAATCTAGTAGGAGAGCCCATTGATGAACTCGGGCCCGTGGTGACCAAGCTACGGTATCCCATCCACAGGGAATCACCGGGGTTCGAGGAACTTGAGCCAAAGAGCCTGATATTCGAAACTGGCATAAAAGTGATTGATCTGCTCGAGCCTTACATGAAAGGCGGGAAGACGGGGCTTTTCGGTGGTGCGGGGGTCGGGAAGACGGTCATCATAATGGAACTCATCCACAACATTGCCACCGCTCACGGCGGTTACTCGGTATTCGGCGGCGTTGGAGAGAGGACCAGGGAGGGTAACGACCTCTGGCTCGAGATGAAGCAGTCCGGTGTTATAGATAAGACTGTTATGGTCTTCGGACAGATGAACGAACCCCCGGGGGCAAGGCTCAGGGTTGGCCTCTCGGCCCTCACCATGGCCGAGTACTTCAGGGAAGAGGAGGGTCAGGACGTACTGCTTTTCATAGACAATATATTCAGGTTCGTGCAGGCAGGTTCGGAAGTGTCGGCGCTTCTCGGCAGGATGCCCTCTGCCGTGGGATACCAGCCTACGCTCGGCACGGAGATGGGTGAGCTCCAGGAGAGGATCACATCCACCAAGCGCGGCTCCATCACCTCCATCCAGGCGATTTACGTACCCGCTGACGATCTGACCGATCCAGCTCCGGCGACGACCTTCGCCCACCTCGACGCCACAACGGTGCTCTCGAGGCAGATCGCCGAGCTGGGAATCTATCCGGCCGTCGATCCGCTCGACTCCACATCCAGAATCATGGACCCGCAGGTCATCGGAGAGGAGCATTACAACGTGGCGAGAGAGGTCCAGAGGATTCTGCAGAGATACAAGGATCTTCAGGATATCATAGCGATCCTCGGGATGGACGAACTCTCCGAAGAGGACAAGGTGCTTGTACAGCGGGCGAGGAAGATCCAGAAGTTCCTGTCGCAACCCTTCTTTGTGGCGAGTGAATTCACCGGCACGGAGGGAAGGTATGTTCCGCTCAAGGACACGATAAGGAGTTTCAAGGAGGTCGTCGAAGGAAAATACGATCACTTCCCGGAGCAGGCCTTCTACATGCTGGGAGACATTGAAGAGGTCAAGGAGAAAGCCGCAGAGATGGGAATCAAGGACTGAACCGATGGCCGGCCGCACTCTCAGATTGAAGATCCTCTCGCCCGAGTCCACTATCTTCGAGGGGGAAGTCGATAAGGTTATAGTGACGGCTTCAGACGGAGAGCTCGGCGTCCTGCCGGGGCACGCACCGCTGGTCTGCCTCCTCGGAATGGGGGAGCTAAGACTTACGGCAAATGGTAGGGTGGATTACTACGCTGTCTTCGGTGGATACATGCGGGTTTCAGGGGACCTGGTGAGTGTGCTTGCAGATGCCGCAGAGCCACAGGAGGCCATCGATGAAAAAAAGGCTCGTGATACGCTCACAGAGCTTGTGAAAATCCCTCCGGGCAGAAGAGGAGATGAGGATCTCGCCGAGATGACCCGCTGCCGCGTCCGCCTAAAGGTCAAATCACGATAGAGGTCGGTCTCTTGCTCGGCTCCTGGCTGAGTGAATACTTAAGCTTCCGCTGGTGGGGGGGCGAATGTTCGGGTTGCCAGCTGGCGATCGATCATGAAAAGACCGCTTCCGTCCGTTCCGACGAGCTTCAACTGCTGCAGCACATCATTTGCCATGGCCTCTTCCTCGACCTGCTCTGTCACAAACCACTGGAGCATGGCTTCGGTGGCATGATCCTTCTCCTGCCTTGCAAGGTCAACAACCTTGTTGATCGCGGCAGTAACACCTTTCTCATGTGCCAGCGTTTTCTCGAAAAGCTCAGTCGGCGACTTGAAGTTCGATTATTTCTTGAGTATGACATATACGCCTCCCTTCTAATTACGAGGTTCTGACCCTCACGTTATCGACTATTAGGTCATTTGTCCGGTGACTTTTTCACTTTCGATTTGATACGTTTCGATCCTTTACTCGTATTCCTGCTCAGACTTCTCACCATGGGATCCACAGCTGCACGAGGAAAGAGCTTGGTCGACTTTACTTTCTTGCGACGTGCAACCAACCAGTCACGCTGCGATTTGCCAAGGAGCTCTGGATGATAATTCTCGACGATAATCAGGTACTGGGCAACCGTTCGCGCCGCCGGCCATCCTCGACTCGATCTTCGCCTTGTGCGACTGCCCACGACCAATCTCCTGGACAACACCACGCGTGGGAACCCAATGCCCCTCTCCTCTCAAAAAAACCACATCACGCCTGATCGTGCGCACATCCGTCTGAAGTAGCCGCGCCAAATCCTCCTGCGTCAGTAACCCTCCCTGGTCGATGACTTCCTCCGTCATTCGCAACAGACGAAACCGCCTTAGACCCACCACTCCAAAACGACTCAGAACCTCCATGTCTTCCATCCCACCATCCACTGTCACCACCACCCCAACCTTCTTCATCGCTGAAAGCGGCTTCCCGCTTGGCTCATCTCTGCTCACCACCGTCATGCGCATCTGCCCCTCACGTACTTCTCCCCACCCAAGCGATGGCAACAGCACATGCTGCGCCGTCTCCAGTACCGCCCTCGACGTCGCAGGAGCAAGCTCGAAATCCTTTCAATCGTTGGAAATCTCATGGCACGGGAGGTCGTACAGGAAATCGTTGTTGCAGCAGAAGAAGACACTTTAAATCAAGATGAACCTTACATTATGGTACACCCTGATACAGACACACTCTTAATGGCAGTCTGGAATGCTGAAACTCTTGAAGACTGGGAAGAAGAAGCGATGGATGTTGGATACGGTTTTTCAATGGATGGTGGATTAACATGGGATTCAACAGGTGTCATTCCAGAGGTAGGTGAATTCGAGGGGACAATCCTTATGAATGCGGCTGATCCGAGCTGTGGTTTTGGTTCAGGATATGCATATTGCACTCGTGCTTCTTATCGCCCTGAAGATCCTTCTATAGCAGTCATTTATTTTGCAAGGACAAGTAATTTCGGTCAGAGTTGGGATCAGTTTTACGTGAGCGATGACTCTTTAACGGAATATAGATGTGATGGTCCATTTATGTATGTGGATAATACGAGTGGAGATTATAATGAAAGGATCTATGTCACCTGGGGTGAGGTATGGGGACAAGGGAATCCTCCTGGTACCACTGATTCTTCTGCAATACGATTTGCTTATTCAACTTCATCGGATCAGTCCTGGTCTAATCCAAAAAATATTGCAGTAGCTTATCAATTAGAGGGAGAAGACCCTATTCACGAAGCCGTGTTTAGTGGGCGTCCTACGGTAGGTATAGACGGCACACTTTATATTACATGGATGTATGAACCTCCAAGAGAGAATTTTGAACCTGGAGAGCTTTCAAAAGATAGTTGTGAAATTAAAGTGGCGAGATCCACAGATGGAGGAGAGAATTTTATTGATTGCTCACCTAATTCAATATTCTCTAAGATAACTGATTGGCAAACGTATAGGAAAGTAAGACTTTCTTCTTACCCTGTTATTGTATTTGGTGCATTGGATACAAATGTTGTATATGTTGCCTATATGGCAAAAACGTCATCCGATGATGCAAATATCTATTTTATTAGATCTACAAATAAGGGAGAATCTTGGAGTGATCCTGAAATATAAATTGATAAAGAAGAGGAAGTACAATACCATCCATGGCTCTCAGCTTCGCCTGATGGAATACTCTATTTAATATATGGGCATATGCCTCAACGAGAGGAGGCACCAGCAGGGGATATGGATGTATATGTAGCCTTGTCTGTAGATCAGGGAGAAAGCTTTTTAACTCCAAATATCAAAGTGAATTCCGTTTTCTCCAGTCCATATATTGAGCAGGATTCACGCCATACACGCGGGAATGATTATCAAGGAATAGCTTCAGCTAATGGCAAGGCATTTCCGATCTGGACAGACTATCGCAGCGATGAAGATGAGGATATCTACTGCGCAATAGTAGATGTCTTCAGAAGCGGATCAATTGATTCAAATGAAACCTGGTCCCAACTTGTGGTAATGACAGGTGATGTCACAGTCAAAGACACTGTGATGCTCACGGTTGAGGTTGATACTTCCACGACCAATACAACCATATATGCGCTTTCTGATTCTGATGATCAGGCCAGTGGAGTTGATACAACAAAATGCGAGCTCATAGTAGAAGGGCAACTCCATGCATTAGGAATAAACGATTCTAGCATTGTTACATTCATTTCAACAGAAGTAGATACGTTTCCAGCAGGTTGGTATGGAATTAGATTGGCTAATGGACCCGATTCACTTGATTGGTGTGAGATAGAAGATGCATATATTGGTGTAAGAAGCGAAGCTTCCACTTCTGATATATTACATTGCAGTTTTAAAGTCAATGAATTAAGTGGCATTGGAAGCACTCCTGGCTCAGATCTATTTATTTCTAATAACCTGTTTGATAATAATGGGCAGTTTGGAATAGGACTTCTACGACCGGATTGTGCTGAGATAACAGGAAATGATTTATATGGAAATGGTGACTATGGAATTTATATTACAGCCGGAGATGGAGATTCAAGTGATATAGTGATATCTGACAATCTTATTCAAGGGAGTGCTGGTGATCTGCATGACTATGGAATATTTTTTAAGCTTGTTGATAAAGGAAATATCGGTCCAACGTATTTAGCAATAGACAGCCTGAATTATATAAGCGAATGTCTGCAGGCTGGTATTAGAATAGAAGCCTCCTCATATCTAGAATCTCTCGATAGTACCTCTGCGATAGATAGTAACGTAGTAGAAGACAATTACAATGGAATAGAGATTTCCGGTGGTGAAAATCTCGTTTTATCATGGAATGATATCATCGAAAATACCAAAAAAGGATTTATATCGTCACATCCTATCCCCATTCTTGGTGATCATACTGAAGCAATCGGAGGTTATAACAGTATATATGATAATGGAGTTTATGATGTTTATGTCTCGAATAATACTCCATATAAATCTTTAATTGCCCAAGATAACTGGTGGGGAAATTCAGCTGGACCGGATACGACAAAGCTTTATGGAAATATAACTTTTTATCCGTGGCTTACATCTGAGCCTTAAT
>JBHIFB010000046.1:0-23578 GCA_046760905.1 Candidatus Glassiibacteriota bacterium
TACTTAAAAATGCGGCTTTCCCCTTCCTGCTCGACCAGGATGGGTACCCAGATGCTCCCACGACTCGCTCAAGGACTCTGAGTTCCAGGAAAATTTGGGAAAGTCCACTGATGAATCCACTTGACCACAACCGAATGGGTGGCTATTTTAGAAAAGAAATGAAATCCCTGCTCGGAAGACATTCATCATTCACTGTCATACTGATGTTTCTTGCTTTACTCCTCCTAGGCCCGTTTGAGGCAACGGCCGGAGGTGGGGATAAACAGACCACACTCGTCTACCCTCCCAGAAGCCACGCTCTCGGACATAGAGCGACATCGAATCATCTGAAGCTGTTTCTCGGAAAATCTGCTCGGTTCAAGGACCCCAGCGGAATCGCCTGTGTGAAGCTCAAAGCATGGGATGATTCCAAGACAGAATCGGACGACGACGAACTTTTCGTTGTGCTCGTAAACAGAGGCCGCAAGGAGATTCTGTTCAACAACTCAATGACCTCGATAACGAGACTGAGTGGTGATTCCGGACTGAACCTAACAGATCCTAGAGGAGTCGGCGTTGATGAATCGGGTAATGTGTATGTGGCGGATACCGTCGAAAGACATATTGTGAAATTGAGCCTTGATGAGAAGAACAGGTTGAAATTTGTTTCTACTTTTCCCGATGGGGCTGGTGCGGGAGAGGTCCTGAGAGAACCGGTCGGTGTGTGCGTTTCTCATGACGGCAGGGTTTTTGTCGCAGATAGATCGAAGAATGAGATTGTCATATTCAGCCCGGAAGGAAATCTTCTCCGAAGTTTTGAAGGTGGCGAGGTTGGCGAAAATGGAATATTCAAGCCAATAGACGTGGAAGTACTCACCAAGGATGAGCCGTGGAACTTTTTTGGCAGCAACTCTCTTTACATCCTGGACATGGACGGGAAGAGGATTCAGAAATTGTCGGCCGAGGGGGAGAGGGAAGAGGTTTTTTACGCTAAGGATCTAGGAATGCTGGGAGCATCCTTCAGTTCGATTGCCGTGGACTACTATTCCCAGGTTTATGTTACCGATATCAAGAATCATTGCATACACAAATTCGACAGGAAACTCAGACATCTCGCAACCTTCGGCAAAAGAGGCACAGGTGATGGAGGATTCATCTCGCCCTCTGGAATCGCGATCTGGAGAAGGTTCGGCCAGGTCTTTGTGGCCGATTCGGTCAGTGTTCAATATTTGTGGATCGGAACCGACGTCCTCCTGCCGGGAGGGGTCGGGAAAGACAGCGCGATAATCAGAAAGAATGAGAGGGGCCGATCGACCATACAAGTCAGTTTCGACATAACCGAACCTTCCGAAATTCATATGCACCTTGAGGGGAGTGAAGGAAAGAACATTCCTCTCATCGAATGGAGAAGGTATTTCCCGAAGTCACTCAATCTCACTCTGCCCCTTGGCAAGCTGAGCGAAGAAGAATACGGGGACCTTCTCAGGCTTGTCATAAAAGCAAGGCCAACGTATTCATCCAAGGAGTCTTTCGAGAAGAAGGTGACTTTACCCGTAAGAGTAATACGATGAGAGGAGACAAACTGCACTGATACGCATTCATCACTCATTCTGGCTCCCGGAACAAGCGTCACGGATGGGTGTAGGGAGCATGGTGGAGGCGGAGATGCATTCGGGATCTGCAATCAAGCGAATTTTCTCGCCTGTTTTTAAACTGTGCTGGACGGCTGTCGTGGTCCTATCGTTCTCTAATCATCTGTTCGGACAGAGTAAGTTCGCAGGTGAATCTTTCAGCAGGGGTGTTGGGGGAAGGGGCCTTGCGATGGGGAGCGCCTACGTCTCAATCGCACAGGGGGCTTCGTCTCTCTACTGGAATCCGGCAGGGATGTCAGGACTCGAAGCAAGGGAGCTAATGGCGATGCACTCGGAGAGTTTCGGGGGAGAGGTTGACTACGATTACCTGGGCTTTATACAGCCAATCTCCCGAGAACCCTCGAAGAGCGCTTTTGGAGTTGGTGTGATACGGCTGGGTGTGTCGGGCTTCCAGGAGACGGCTCTGCCCGACTCGACAAAACCGGTGGGTCCTGGCAACAGACCCTTCGTAGTGGATACTTTCTCAACGGCGGATTACGCGTTTCTATTCGGTTATTCCCGAGAGATTACAGAAGAGCTCAGGATGGGCGGTAATGTAAAAGTCCTGCACAAGAGTCTTCACGAAGAATCAGCGACAGGATTCGGGTTCGATCTCGGGATCCTCTACAAACCTATCTCTCTTTCACCCATTCAGATCGGGGTAGGCTTCCAGGATGCCACTACCACTTTTCTCGCCTTTTCAACCGGGAAGCACGAGAGGATAAGACCCACCATGCGCATCGGTGCCTCCACTGCCGGCGGCATCAGGCTGTGGAATGGGAGTTTCATCCTCGCAACCGATGTCGTCTTCAGATTCGAGGACCGTGGATCGCAGGTTGACAACTTCTCATTCGGAGCAGTGAGTGGTACCTATCACATAGGAGGGGAATACCTGATTGATCGCGAGCACCTCAAGGGATTGAATCTGGCCTTGCGGGGAGGCCTCGACGAGGAGGTCCCGTCTGCAGGGGCGGGCATTGGTATCGGAAGGTTCCGGTTTGACTATGCATGGCTTGGGAAGGTGGATGACGATCTCGGGACGAGCAATCGCATTTCGATGTCAGTGAGTCTTTGAACGTGACCCGCGCACCGATCACCTTCGAGATACGAAGAAAACTCATTCATCTTGTCCCACTTGTCATACCTCTCGTATCCACATTCGACCTGCTGCAGAAGGGCCCCTTGCTCATAATTGTGGCCGTATCGACCCTCGTTGCTCTCTGGCTCGACTTTGCGAGGAGACGATCGGGTCCCGTGAAGACCTTCTTTTTCCGAATTTTCGGTTCGTTCCTGAGGAAGGATGAAACAGATACTGCCGTTGCATCCACATATTATTTTACAGGTATGTTCTTGTCCATTGCACTCTTTCCACGGCCGATAGCGGAGGCGAGCATGTACATCCTGATATTCGGCGATACAATGGCCGCGATAGTTGGAATGAGTCTTGGCAGGGTGAAAATCTGGGGCAAGAGTCTGGAAGGCTCCATTGCGTTTTTTCTCTCCTCATGTATAATACTTTCGTTCTTAGGGAGAGTCGAGTTTGTGGTCTGGTTGCCAGGGGCGTTTGTAGCGACGATCGTCGAACTTCTCCCGATACCTTTTAGCGACAATCTGTCCATTCCTATCTCGAGCGGGTTGTGTATGTATCTAATTTCAAATTTCATCTGAGAGGAGCTCTTCATGCGGACAATCTTCATCTCATGTGCAGCCATTCTTGTACTGATGCAGAGTCTTATCGCAGGAGGGAACAGGGATCGCTTCGATGAGCTTATCGCAATCGCCCGGGCCGAAGCGAGCCTTGGTCTGTTTTCATGCGCCGCTTCACACTATGAAGAAGCCATGCTGGTTCCGGTAAAAAAGGAAAATAAAATCGGTGCAGCCTATGAGCTCGCCTCTTGTTATTCTGACGATCTGGCCGACACGGTCATGGCCATCGACACGTATCTGAGAATAGCGGAGGTATTCAGAGGATTAGATGGCGTCGATGTGGCTCTTTACAGGATAGGCAGATTGCTTGAAGAGACAGGCCAGTGCCACAACGCAGTGAGCTTCTATGAAAAACTCATCGTTGACTACCCTGAGAGCGGTTATCTCGATTACGCCCTGGAGGGGAGCGAAAGATGTTTTCACAAGAACTTCCCTGAGAATGTGGCAGTCGTCCATGGACAGCCTGTAACCGTGATGGAGCTCGAGGATGCTATAGAAAGGCTTCCCGCAGTGTACAGGGCGAGATATTCGAGCCAGGAAGGGAAGAGAGAGTTTCTCGACAAGATGATCAAAGACAGGATAGTTGAGATATACGCGCGGGAAGCGGGCTTCACGGATGACCCAATGTACCTGAACAGGATGCACGATGCCAAGATGAAGATATTGAATGAGAAATTCTTCCTGACCGAGGTGAGGGAGAAGGTCGATGTGAGTGAAGAAGAAATCATAGAATATTACGAGTCTCATAAGGAAGAATATGTTAAGCCAGAGGAGGTGAAGGTCCGCCACATTCTCGTAGAGACCGAGAAGGAGGCTCAGGAAATCTTGAAGGAACTTGGGGAAGGTAAGAGTTTCGAGGACCTCGCACAGGATTTCTCGATTGATATGAGGACAAATGATAAGGGTGGGGACCTTGGATTCATATCGAGGGGGAGAACGGTGAAGGAAATAGAGGAGGTGGCGTTCTCACTCGGACCTGGCGAAATCTCGGATGTGGTAAAGAGCAGGTTCGGATACCACATCGTGAAGGTGGAAGCGAGAAGGCCGGAAAGCATACGATCCCTCGATGAGATGCGGGAGCTCGTCATATCAGAGGTGAGGAGGATCAAGGAAGAGGAGAGATCGAGGGAAGTCATGTCTGAGTTGAAGAAAAAGTACAATGTGAGAATCTTCGAGGATAAGATAGGAGGTGATATAACCGCCACAGGGGATAGTGGAGAGCGGTAACCCTCAATAACTTACTTCGCACAGATCCGGGTTGGTCGCTTAGGTACATAAATTGAAGCCTGCCTGTCGAGTTTGGGGTTACCGTAAGTAGGATGGAGCTCGAAGCGAAGGAAATCATTTCCATGGAGAGTACGTGAACGTCGGCAGCAAGAACACTATTTTCCTCATAGATGGATATGCCCTGCTTTACAGGTCGTATTTTGCCTTCCTGAAAAATCCCCTGACGACTTCAAAGGGAGAGAACGTCAGCGCCATCTATGGATTTCTGAATTCCATCCTCAAGATAGTCAGGGATCACCACCCCGATTATCTCTGTCTCGTCTACGATACAAAAGAGCCCACGTTCAGACACGAGATCTATCCGGAGTACAAGGCGACCCGAGAGAAGATGCCTGAAGATCTTGCCGAACAGATACCGAAGACGAGGGAGATTGCCGAAGCCATGGGGATCCCGATTGTTGAGCTCGTCGGTTATGAGGCAGATGATGTCATCGGTACCCTTGCAGTTAGAGCTCTAAGTAAGGGTCTTGATGCTGTCATTGTTTCTGGAGACAAGGATTTCTATCAGCTTGTTCAGGAAGGGCTCATGCTTTATGATCCAAGGAAGGCGGGGAAGGACGATGAGTGGGTAGGGACCAAAAACGCTCACCTGAAGTTCGGGGTTCCGGCGGAAATGGTGAGAGATGTGCTCGCACTCATGGGTGACAGTTCAGATAACGTTCCAGGGGTTCCGGGCATAGGGAAAAAGACAGCGGTCAAACTGATACGTGAACATGGTTCACTTGATGGGATCTATGATAATCTGGAGAAGATATCATCGAAGAGCTTGCATGATAAGCTCAGTGATAACAGAGAGAGCGCATTCTTATCTAGGGATCTTGTGACTATAGATGTTGATCTACAGTTGGAGCTCGATATGGAGCACCTGAGAACAAAAGCCCCTGATGAGGCGAGACTGCTCAGGATATTCGACGAGCTCGAGTTTCACAGCTTGAAGAGAAGGTTTTTTGGATCTGTGGAGGCAACGGGGGAGGCAATTGAAGTGAACTATGTGCTCATCGATGACATGTCCGGTTTCCAAGAGCTTATAACCAAAATCTCAAGGGGAGGGCTTATCTCTCTCGATCTCGAAACCACGGATCTGGATCCGGTGAAAGCCGAGATCGTCGGAATTTCCATTTCCATGGAAGAGGGGAAAGGCTACTATATCCCGCTTATGCATGAGGAAGGTGCGAACCTTCCTGTCGACGAGGTGTTATCAAGTTTGAAGCCGCTACTCGAGTCGGCAGTATTAAAGAAAGTGGGGCAGAATCTGAAATACGACGCCTCTGTCCTTGCGGGCTATGGCATAAATCTATCCGGCATTCACTTCGATACGATGATTGCGGCATACCTTCTGGATCCGACCCGCAGGTCATACAGCCTTGACCAGCTGGTGAGCGGCTTTCTCAGGCACAAGATGCGCTCTTACGATGAAGTCACGGGAGTGGGGAAAAAAAGGATACCATTCACCAGGGTTCCGGTGTTGGTGGCGAAGGATTACTCCTGTGAGGATGCGGATTACACCCTCAGGCTTTTCAGGCTGCTCGAGCCGGAGCTAAGGGAGAAGGATCTCTTCGATCTTTTACAGAGGGTGGAACTTCCCCTCATCACCGTGCTTGTGGGCATGGAGAGGACCGGGGTGAGTATAGACGCGCCGTTTTTCGCAGAGCTCTCAAGGAAGATGGGTTCTATGATGAGAGGAATAGAAGGCGAGATCTATGAAATTGCCGGTGAAGTGTTCAATATCAATTCCACAAAGCAGCTCTCAGAAATTCTCTTCAGGAAACTCAAAATACCTGTTGTGAAAAGGACGAAGACCGGCTACTCGACAGACAGCGAGGTTCTGGAAACCCTTTCCCGGGAATATGAGATCGCCCGGAAGCTTCTCGATTATCGGGAGCTCTCAAAGCTCAGATCGACATATGTTGATGCCCTGCCGAAACAAATAAATCCACGGACGGGAAGAGTCCACACATCCTTCAACCAGGTGATGACCGCCACCGGTAGGCTTTCATCGAGCGAACCGAATCTGCAGAATATCCCGGTGAGGACGGAGCTGGGCAGAGAGATAAGAAAGGGCTTCATTCCCTCCGCACCGGAGAGGGTTCTGCTCACCGCAGACTACTCACAGATCGAGTTAAGAATTGTGGCTCATGTCTCTAGAGATGAGAATATGATAAGCGCATTCAACTTCGGCGCTGATATACACAGGCAAACTGCCGCCCTAGTCTTTGGTGTGAGTCAGGAGGAGGTGACACCGGAGCTGAGGTCGCGGGCGAAAGAGATCAACTTCGGTGTGATATACGGTATGGGACCATTCGGGCTTTCCAGACGCCTCGACATCCCCATGGAAGAGGCAAGAGGCTTCATCGACAGTTACTTCCAGCGATACAGTGGTGTAAAGGCTTATATTGATAAGACGGTCGAGGAAGCGAAGGAGAGGGGCTATGTGACCACTCTCCTCGGCAGGAGAAGATATCTGCCGGGTATTCACAGCAGGAACAGGAACGTGAGGGAATTCGCCATCAGGACCGCAATAAACTCCCCGATTCAGGGAACAGCGGCGGATCTTATAAAGATAGCGATGATCGACATCCACAGGGAGCTCGAGAGTTTGGGACTCGATGCGAAGATGATAATTCAGGTGCATGATGAGCTGGTCTTCGATGTCGATAAATCAGCTGTAGAGGATTTGAGGCGGATAGTGAGGCATAAGATGGAAAGAGCACTGGAGCTTATCGTTCCTGTCACCGTTGATATTGGCGTAGGAGATAGCTGGTACTCATGTAAGACCTGAGAGTTCAATGCTGCGGGTAGGTCTCACTGGAAATATAGGAAGCGGTAAGAGTACCGTTGCACGAATATGGGCCGATCTTGGAGCATGCATAATTGATGCCGATATCATCGCCAGGGAAGTCCTCACGCCTGGTTCCATTACTCATGAAAAAGTTGTTTATGTGTTCGGAGAAGAAATATTTGATGAGAGTGGAATGCTTGACAGAAAAAGACTCGCCGATATAGTGTTCAACGACCCACAAAAGCTCGCGACCCTCAACGAACTCGTCCATCCTCCGGTCATCAAAAGGATTCAGGATATAATGGAAAAGTACAGCTCAGAAAGCGGCCTAATCTGCGTTGTGGAGGCCGCATTGATCCTCGAATGCGGGCGGGAAGCCGATTACGATTTGATCGTAGTGGTGGATGCCGATCCCCGGGAGTGTGTGAAGCGGGTGATGGAGGAAAGGGATCTGACGAGGGAGGAGGTGGAAAGAGTTTTTGGCTCTCAGATGAGTGCCAGTGAGAAAAAAGTGAAGGCTGATTTCATCATTCACAACAACGGCAGCCTCGAGGAACTGAGACTCGAAGCCATCTCCGTCTACGAGTCTATGAAGAAACTGGAGGAGAAAAGTCGTACATGATCATCCGTGTAATCGGACTTCTCTGCGTGGTCCTTCTAACCCTTACCGCTTTCTCATCCACTCAGGCCGAGATTGATCCGTATCTTCGCAGCATGCTCGATGAAACAGATGCCGGAGAGATAGTGAAGGTCACACTTAAGCTCCTGTATCAGGCTGATATCGACGGGCTTCTCGAGGAATTAAAATCAAGATCGGCACCGGCGGCCGAGAGACATAGCGCAGTGATAAGAGCGCTTCAGAAAGTTGCCGAGGAGTCTCAGCCGCCGGTCCTTGCAGCTCTTGAGGAATTGAAGAATGAGGGAAAGGTTGTTTCTTATAAGAATTACTGGATATCAAACATATTTGAGGTGAGCTGCAGGGCCGATGCGGTGACCGAACTCTCTGATCTCGAAGTTGTGGAGATTGTGTACCTCACTCCTGTGGCCGTTCCCGTAGATGTCATCATGGAAGAGCATTCCCCTGCAGGGTCTCGTGGCGCCGAGCCTGGTCCCGGCGTGATAGGTGCGGATTCCCTGTGGAAAAAGGGGATCACGGGTGCAGGGAGAGTCGTCGGCCACATCGATACCGGGGTGGATGGTTCACACCCTGCCTTTTCTGAAAGATGGAGAGGTAACTTCGAGCCCCCGGAGGAATGCTGGCTTGCTCCCGGAACCGAATTCCCATTTGACAGCAGCGGTCACGGGACTGCCACGATGGGAATTCTTACCGGAAGGGACAGCGACACCGGAGATACGACAGGTGTGGCGATAGATGCCCTGTGGATATCAGCGAGATTCGGATTGGACGAGCATTCAGTTACGCCCACAGAAGCCCTTCAGTGGATGGCAGACCCTGATGGAAACCCTGATACATTCGACGATGTGCCGGATGTTGTCAGCAATTCCTGGTTCTATATACCCGAGACGGAGTGCTATCAGACTGACTGGGATGTGATCGACAACCTGGAGGCGGCAGGGGTTGTCGTCATGTTTGCCGCAGGCAATGTCGGTCCCGACCCCGAAACAGTTGCTTCTCCGGCAAGCAGGAACACATCCGATATAAACGGATTCGCTGTCGGAGCCGTACACGATTCGAAACAGATAGCGAATTTCTCGAGCCGGGGCCCTTCTCCATGCGATGGTATCACGATAAAACCCGAAGTCACTGCACCAGGCGTGAACAACAGGACCGCAAGTTTGGGTAGTGGCTATGCAAACGCCTCGGGGACATCTATTGCCTGTCCTTTTGCCGCAGGGGTGGTTGCACTTCTCAAGCAATTAAATCCCGAGGCAACAGTTGATGAGATAAAGACTGCGATCCTCACGACAGCTGAGGACCATGGAGCCGAAGGTGACGATAATGAATATGGGATGGGAGTGGTCAATGCGTATGCGGCGGCTCTTGCGATATCCCCGTATCAAGTAGAGGGAACGGTGACAGATGGGAGCAGCGGATTGCCAATTGCCGGAGCCGAGGTATTGGCGCTGGGAAAAGGACAGAGGACCCTTACGGATACATATGGAGAATATAATATCGGTGCTTTAGTCCAGGAAATTCAACTCCTCATCCAGAAATTCGGCTACTATCCTGATACATCAGACGTTCTTTCACTCGGAGATTCAACGCTTGTGCATGATGTACAGCTCATCCCGCTTGCCAGAGGAGCGATTGAAGGCATGATGACAGACACCTTGACAGGGGAAGGCATCCGTGCAGGCATAATATTACATTCCAACCAGGAGCCGGTCGACACTGTGATCACGGATGCCGAAACAGGCGCTTTTCTATTCCCGGAGGTGCCTGTCTCCTCACCACCTCTCGTTGTTTACACTGGCGTGGAAGGACGTTTCATAATGCCTTATCCCACATCTGTTTTGTATTCAGATACTATATTTGTGGAGGAAGGTGAAACATCACATATCGACCTCAGTGCAGCACCGGCAAGGGTTCTCATCGCAGATGACGATGATGGAATGGGCTATGAACAGTTCTTAACCTCGGCAATAGACACCGCGGGGTGGACATATTACCATCATGATGTGCATGAAAACGGGGAGAGCGTTATCTACAATCTTGATGAGTTTCCCCAGGGGATCATACTGATATGGTACACAGGGATGAAAGAGGAGACATTGACAGAGGAGGAGCAGGACAGCCTCGAAGCGTTTCTGGATCGCGGAGGGAAGCTCTTCATAACAGGTCAGAACATTGCCGAAGATCTCTCATCGCAGGGTTCGTCATTTCTCACAGATCGTCTTCATGCAGGATACGGAGGGAATACAGATATGGGGAACGTCGAGGGTTACGACGCGGATCCTATTTTCGATGATATTCTGATGAGAACGAAGGGTCCAAATGGCGCAGACGACCAGTATTCCAGGGACATCTTGATTGTGGACGGCGTATCGGTACCTGCCTGTTACTACACCGAAGAGAGTGGAGGAGCTGATTCAGTCGTTGCGGGCCTCTGGATTGACGATCTGGGTTCAAGGATATTATTTTTGGGTTTCGGTTTCGAGGCGGTGAACCGGCCCTCCCCTCCTGATACGGAATTTGCAACGAGAGGCGAGATAATGGGGAATATCCTAAGCTGGCTGGAAGGCTGGGTCGAAATAGAAGATGATAAGGGTGGTGGTGAGCATGAAGCATTGCCCAGATCCTATTCGCTCTCTCAGAACTATCCGAATCCTTTCAATCCTACGACAGCGATTTCATTTGATATCCCCGATGATGGGAGGAAATTCCATCAGGTGAGGCTTGTGATTTTCGACATCAGGGGAAGGAGGGTGAGGATTCTGCTTGAGGGGAAATTTCCACCAGGCAGGCACAATGTCGCCTGGAGTGGGAAGGATGACTCCGGCAGAAAAGTTTCATCGGGGCTGTACATATACAGGCTCTTCGTCGATGACCGGAGCCTCACGAGGAGGATGTTACTCCTGAGATGAGTGGGAAAGACCTCTGGATTATAACCTTAGCACCATAAGTGGAGAAATACCACTTCCTGTTTTAATTGACTCAGATTTAGTTCTGTGATATAATAACAAAGTCGACGGATGTAGATAAGGCTGAAATCGAAAGCTCGAGGAGGCACCTCATGAAGAACGTCACCTACTATTGTATGATATTGTTTTTCCTGATGTTAGCAGCGTGGTTCGCAAATACGGGTCACACGGATGCTGGAAAGAAGATGCTAATCAGGCTTCACACAACGACTGAAGAACAGATGCAGAAACTGCCAGGATGGCTCGATATAGCCGGGTCCAGGCCTTTAGAGTGGACCGATGTCGTCGTGCCCGAGGACCAGATTGGAGATATAATGGCGCTCGGCATACCGATGGAGGTTCTCGAAGAGGACATAGAGGAATTGATGAGGGATGCTGCAGGGCAGTACCACACCTTCCCTCAGATGGTTGGCATACTCGAGGATCTAGTGAATGACTACCCCGATATCGCCATGCTAGATACGATAGGACTGGGTTACCAGGATAACGAGATTTTCCTGCTCAAGATCTCGGATAATGTAGAGATAGAAGAAGATGATGAAGAGGAAGTGCTCTTCATCGGGCTGCATCATGCCAGAGAATGGCCGAGCCTGGAAGTCGCCCTTTTCATAGCTGACAGTCTCACTACGGCCTATGGGGTGGAACCCGAGATCACCGACATTATTGACTCACAACAGATATGGATCATCCCGTGCATGAATCCGGACGGTTATATATACAGCCATGATCAGGGTCATGACTGGCGCAAGAACAGACACTACTTCTCGCAGTGGGGTTCATGGGGTGTCGACTTAAACCGTAACTACAGCGGCTCGAACAACGGCGACAGGATCGGCCAGTGGGGTTCGGTGCAGGGTAGCATATCGAACAATCCAGACATGGAGACTTTCTGCGGTCCTGGACCCTTCAGTGAGCTCGAGACCATGGCTGTGAGAGATTTCGCCGAACAGCATGATTTCATTTTCATGGTGACCTACCACACTTACGGCGAGCTCGTCCTGTGGTCCTGGGCATATACCTATTCCCCGGCCCCCGATATGTCCATTCTCCAGAGCGTGGGTAACCAGTTTGCAGATCAGATAGGTGGACAATACGGAGGCTCATACACACCGCAACAGAGTTCGCAGCTATACCCGACCACAGGTGATGCCACCGATTACTTCTATGGGTGGAACCTATACGTGGGCGGTACGAACACCCTCGCCTACACCGTGGAGATAGGAGCCAGCTTCCAGCCACCGCCCTCCGCGCTCGATCAGATTGTGAGGGAAAACTGGGATGGCGCGTATCACCTGTTGAGCGTTGCAGACAGTATTAGAGCTCTGCTCAATCCAATGGTCATGCCGCCTGTAATAGATCCAATGGGCCATGATAGAGACGGTGACTACACGGTGAGCTGGAGTGAGAGTAACCCGGCAGCACAGGCGAGCAAGTTCCAGCTTGATGAGCTCACCGACTACGTGGTTACCGAGGAGGATGCTGAGAGCGGGAGCGGCCTCTGGACGATGAATGGATTCAGCCTGACGACGAGCCGCTATCACTCATACAATCACAGCTTCTACTCCACAACGCAGAATGGAAACCAGTCGGTGACGATGAAAACGATATACCCATACAAAGTGGAGCCGGGTGATTCGCTCACATACTGGTGCTGGTATGATATCGAGAACCTCTGGGATTACGCTTTCGTAGAGGTCTCAGTTGATAAGCGGGAGTGGGATCTCCTGGCTTCTTACACCGGGAATCAGATGAGCTGGCAGAGGAAGGCACACAGCCTGGAGGATTATGAGGGTGAGTGGATATTCTTTCAGTTCAGGTACATCACTGACGATTATATAGAGGAAACAGGATTCTACGTGGATGATATCTATCCCGTGCCCGATTTCGGAAGTGAAACGACTCTGTCATCCAACATAACCGACCTGTTTTTCGATGTTACCGACAGGCCGAATGGGATCTACTATTACAGGGTGAAGGGATACAACTCATCGAGAGGATGGGGCGATTTCAGTCAGCTCGAAGACGTCGAGGTGCTGAGGGGCAAGATCCACAAGGTAGCACATCAGTTATAAGGGAGACCGCCGTATTGCGAATACCACTTCACCACCGTGGGATAGGGATTTTATGTATTGGAGGTGTGATTCTGCAGACCCCTTCATAGGGGAGAAAGTCAGGGGCGGTCACGGTCACATCCATCGTTCCGGGGCTAGAAAATTCTACGAAGAATGTAGCCTCCCCTGAAGGGCCGGTATATGCGACCTCATAAACTTCGGTTTTCTTCATGATGCACACACGAGCTCCCTCGAGCGGATCGATACCATCCGTTACCTCTACAATGAATTCGTGGATGCCAACCGGCATAGAGGATTGATGTGTCACATCCATATCAGCCGGCGTATCTAGCCAGATTGGCATAGATGGTTCACCCAGCAGATTGAATGTCCACTCGCAGTGCTTCTCCCAGGCCTCGCCCTCATTGAATTGGAGCTTGGACCAGACGAGGGCTTTACCCAACTCGTTCTGGTCGTGAATGAATACACCCTGCCACCAATCTCTGTCGAGCTGGCCTGATAATGTCTCTGGATCACCGACTGAGTAATAACTCATTCTTGTATTACCCGTGAAGGCAACCCCGGCTTCATTGGAATTCATGATAACGAAATGTTCAGCGATACAATCCATCGGATCGAAATCCATGGCATTCGCAAGACAACCCCAAGAGACGATTATAGACATCCTGTCATCGTTATTCAAATAGTCCACATAAGCGTTATCGATATATAAACCATGATTCAACCAACCCGTACCCATAATCGTCTCACCACTATGGTCTGCATGATTCACAAGGTTTTGTCCGGCATTCAGAGCTGCAATCACATCATCCCTGTGATTGCCGGAATCGCTGTCATAGACTTTTGTAACGTTGAAACTCGAAGGGATATAGCCGTAAATAGTTTCCTTGAGATCCTCGAATGGCGTGGAGGCATCGGCATCCATCCCTATCAAAAGGATGTCGAGCGGGTAATCCGTGAGAGGAGGATCCTTCTCATATTTCAAAACCTTATTGACAAATACAGTTGCCTGATATGATTCTTCAGCCGAAGCCCTGCCAACATAAACATCATGCGTCCAGTCATCATCGAAGTCCGAATAGTACTGGTCGCTTGGAGTGATCTGGGAAGGGTAACTTCCGTAATAATACCTGTAGGCAAACGGTACGGTTGAATTTCCACCACCAAGGAGAAAATACATGGTTCCCCAGTTTGAGTTCGCATCGATGATAAATTGTCGGATCTTGAGCGTATCACCTGGTCCCGTGTAGTTATCGTATATCCAGGAAACCGTCACTACGGTATCCTTCACCCCCTTCTTCGTGTTCCATTCAACAAGCGGTTGAAAATCCTCGGCGAATTCTTCGGAAGTGATTACTACATGTTCAAAATCACCAGGTGGCAAGATAAATGATGCCCCTTGTGAAGGTGGGTACAACTCAATGTCATTCGGGTTTATCACCAGCGCCTCCAGCATTTCTTGATAGTGGCGTCGTTGGCTTTCTGGAAATTTATTGTAGCCATTACCGATCATACCCGATGCATTCTCTCTGCAGCGGACGGTCACCTCGATGAGATCATGGAATACAAGGCTTTTCTCCTCCGGCAGATACTGTAAGGGATATATTCGTATCCAGGCAATCTCCTGGCCGGCTAAATCGCTTTGATGATCCAGCAAGGCCAGTTCCGAAGGGAAGCTTTGTTTCGAGTTATAGAACTCTCTATCCGGTTCGATCAGAGTCTGAGGCCTCTCTTCCCGGGTGCTGACCGGTTGCTGACCAGGAATCACGTTGAAGCTCCCAGGGATCTTTACTGAATGCAGCGGTGCACCATGGACATCCACGGCCCTGGTACCTGCTGGAATAGCTACTCGAATCATCTGAACCGGAAGTACCGGCTTACCCAGCTCAGAAGTCACGCTTGCGTCGCGAAGAGTTATAAGATCGTATCCTGCCACCTGGTGGAATACAAGCTCTTCTTCAGAAAACTCGGCAGTAAATCTCACTCCATACGTGAACCCCTCTTCAAAACCCCATGATGCAGAGGCGAGAGCAGCTGAGGTGAGGAGGATGGATATCGCACATGTAATTCTTAAAATTCCCGCTGTATTCTTGAAAAGCATATTAGCCTCCTCTTCTTTACTGATCTACAGTTTTTTCGGTAGAAAAGATACCGCCCCTCTGTAAATTAGATGGGGCATCCAGCTGGGAGTTATGAATATAAACGCAAACTGAGTGAGATAAAGGTGCCCCTCAGAGGAAAAATCTATCACTATGCTGATTCACTGTTTCATCATATCATATAGAAAATGCTATGTCAACCATTTCATTCTTATTTCCAAATGCCGCCTGCTCGATGGAACATATTAGCCTTGATATATACGACTTGGGAGCAGTTGGTGTTCTGTGTGAGGTTCCTGGTGTAGGGGGGAGAATCTTCATCTTTATGGCGCAGTTGGGGCAGGCGAGGTAGTCCTGAGCTCAGAAAGCCTTTCCTCCGCCCGCTGCCTTGCAACTTCATTTCGGGTTCCAAGTTCGAGGAACCTCTGGAAGCTCTCCTTCGCGCTTTCGGTGTTGCCCTGTTCATAATAGAGCTCCCCCAGCAGATAGTGGGCTTCAGGGTGAAGGGGGTTTCTCTGAACGGTGGCTTGCAGTTCTATCATCGCTTCGTCTTTCCTGCCAGTTTTAATTAGCAAGCGGGCCAGGTTGAAATGGGCGGCTGTGAATTCTGGATTTATGGTCAGCGCCTGCTCGTATGCCGAAATTGCCGCGTCGGTATTTCCCATCAGATTCAACAGATTACCAAAGTCATTGTATGCCAGAGCATTGCCTGGATCCCGTCTGAGAGCTTCTTCGTAGCTTTTCTTCGCTTCTTCTAACCTTCCCAGCTTGATCAGTAAGCCGGCATATGCACGCAAAAGTTGCGGTGACCTGCAGCCCTGTTTGAATGCTCGATCGTAGGTTTCTTCCGATTTCCTGTAATCTCCTGTCTTCTCATATATTTTGGCGAGAGCGATGTAGTACTCCTCTTCACTCGGGTCGAGGTCAATGGCTCTCATATAGTGCGAAGCTGCTCTGGAAAGGTTATTCCGGTGATAATAAAAAGCGCCCAAGTTCTGATGAACGGCTACGAGGTCCGGGTTGAATTCAAGCGCCTTCTGAAACTCCGCAAGCGCTTTTGCGGTATCATTGCGTTGGTAATAGATTGCCCCTATGAAATTATGAGCCATGGCATTGGAAGAGTCTCCTCTGACAACTTCTTGAAACGCCGCAAGAGCCTCATCCAGGTTACCGTTTTGCATTTCCTTATGACCTCTGAGTATTAATTCGTGATATTGTATCATCTCCTTCGGATCCCTGAGTGAAATATCCCTCTTAACAGGTGGTGCCCCGGAAACGTAGCCAAGGGAGAGTAGCTTTTCTTTGTCCTCGGATGACAGACGGGCAGTCTCGGCGAGATCCATTTCCTCGACAGGACTTTTGGAGATCATTTCGGCCAGCTGCACGTCGAGTCTTTCAGCCACGTCCTTCTCTGTGTCTATGAGGTTGTTCGTTTCTGTGGGGTCCCGGGAAATATTGTAGAGTTCGGGAATCGGCGCCTTTATATATTTCCAGCTTGAATTTCTCAAACCGAACACTTTGCCCCACCCGTAGTTAAGATAAGGGAGCATACTCTCACAGAAGACATATCTATCCGCCCCACTCCTTCCATCTATCACATCGACAAGGCTTATTCCATTAAAATTTGCACGGCATTCTATTTCAAGAAGGTCTAAAACGGTGGGGACCACATCGGCGAGTGTTACAGTACTTCTTACCCGCACACCCTTAGGAAGTCTTTCTGGGTAGTGAAGAATCAGTGGAACCTTCACGGTTGATTCGTAGATGAAAACGCCATGAGTCTGTTCTGAATGCTCCCCCAGGCTCTCACCATGGTCTGCAGCTATAACGATGAGTGTTTTCTCAAGCAGTTTCTTGTTTTTGAGTTCATCGATGATAGACTTCAGATGATAGTCTACATAGGCTATCTCTCCGCTGTAAGGATCCTCCCGGTACCGTGTTGAAAAGGGTGGTGGTGGTCTATAGGGAACGTGTGGATCATAGTAGTGAACCCACAGGAAGAAGCGTTCATCCATCCTGTTCCTGAGCCATAAGACGGCTTTCTTCGTAACCGGTGAGGCGGTCCTCTCGGAAATCTTGGTCATCCTCAGGCGATTCCCTTCGGGAGAGACTAGGACCATCTCATCATGTGAAGTCGGGTCGTACATGTCATCATCGTAGTATGTAAATCCCTGGTCAAGACCATATCCCGAATCGAGAACAAATGCTCCTACGACTGCACCGGTGCTGTATCCGTTGTCTTTCAATATCTCGGCAAGCGTGGTGGCCTTGTCAGATAGTCTGTAAGTCGTGTTTTCACGAACCCCGTGAATGTTTGGATAAAGCCCTGTCAATAATGTTGTGTGTGAAGGGAGAGTTATTGGCGCCGGCGCTATTGCATTTTCGAAAAGCACCCCGTCTGCTGCCAGGGAATCAATTGTCGGGGTTTCTATCTTCTCGTAACCGTAACAGTGGAGCCTGTCGGCTCTCACCGTATCCAGTGTGATGAGGATGAGGTTCCCCCAGCTCTTTTCGATTGTGATTCTGGTTGCAAAGATCACGATGACGAGGAGAAAGACGCACAGGAGTGTGTATTTCAAAGCGCTCTTTCTCCTTCTGATAGGGGACCGAGTATGGACGCCTCGCTTTCTTTTTTTACCTGCTGTTTTCCTTCCTATGCCTTTTCGGGACCCCAACCCTTCCCCCCTTTCGTGTAAAGGGGATTTATATCAGCTGCTCATAGATTTTCATAAGATGGTTATAATGGATTTCGGGACTGTGGTGGGTTTCTACGATACGTCGTGCCTCCCTGCCCATTTCAATGACCAGTTTCGGGTGATCCGCCAAATAGTTCAGTTTCTCGGCCAGATCCTCGATGTTGTTAGGCTCGAATAGCAATCCCGTTCTTCCGTCGATGATCTGTTCCGGGATACTTCCCAGGTTTGCACCGAGAACGGGCTTTCCCAGCGCGAAACTTTCATACGTACTCATCGGTGTGTTTTCATACCACTTGGAAGGACATATTGTGAAAAGCGACTTTTTGATGATTTCCTTTAACTTCGGCAGAGGCTGGTACCCCAGAATCCTGACTTTTGAGATATTCCTCTCCTGGACATATTTCTGGATCCGTGCCCCTTCTTCATCTGTAGCCTCTCCGATGATATAGAGCTCAGGCTTTATTCTGGCTCTGACATAGGCCTCAATCAAAAATTGAATGCCCTTTTCCTCTGCAATCCTCCCTGAATAGACGATATAACCATCCGAGGTGAACTCGGGTGTGAAATCCTCCGTGTTGATGAAGCTGGGCACATGGCTGATCTTATCGGCAGGGAAGCCGTAATCGATCATTTTATCTGCCAGGAACCTGGACGGAACGATGAATCGATCTATTTTACTGAACGTTCTTTTCATCCTGTGGAATATTAGCGATGCGACCCGGATTGCACTCCCCGCAGTCGATTTCTGGATGCATTTATATCGCACTGCGTTAAAAAGCGTCTTCTTGCATTCCTCGCACACCCCTTGCTTCCGGAAGAAAAGCTCTGAGGGGCACATCAATTGATAGTTTGACATCCGGCTCACGATCGGAAGCCCATGTTCTTTCGCGGCGTCTATGACGCTGTATGACATAAACGTGTGAATCTGAAGCGTGTGCATGATGTCCGGTTCTATGTCTTCAATGAGCCGCCTTAGCTTTGTTTTTGCCTCGAGCGAATAGATGGCATTTAAGGCAAATTTCAATTTATCCAGCATGGATAAGTTCAATTCACTAAAATAGATTATTGATGGATCACCAGGTGGCCTTATGAAGTATTTTTGATATGCGCTATTTTTATTTCTCGTGTATGCGACGCTGAAAGGGATGAACTTGTGGCCATTATTTTCGAGTAATTCCTTGAGGGAGAACATGTACCTCTCAGGCCCACCCGATACGAAGTAACGACAATTGCTCACAAGGACTTTCACTTTAGATTTTTCACCCGCTATTTATCGACGAACGTCTTGCACCATTTCTCGAAAACGATGAGCGACCAGATTTGAAAGCTCATATCCTCTTCCCCGCGCTTATGACGAGACAGGATGTTTTCGATGTGTTCTCGTCTCAGAAGGCCATGATTGCCGCTTGTGTTATCGAGCAGAAAATCAGCTGCAAGCCCGGCCAGATCGTTCCGGAACCATTCACCGAGCGGCACGTTGAATCCCTGCTTCTTCCTATACAGGATGTTTTGCGGTAACAACTCCGACAATGTCTTTTTAAGAATGAACTTTCCCATGGTTCCCTTTACCTTTAGACGCCAGGGTATGGTTGAAACGAATTCCACCAGCTTGTGATCCAGCAGAGGGACTCGCGCCTCCAGTGAGGTTGCCATGCTCATGCGATCAACTTTTACAAGCATATCGTTAGGCAAATATACTTGCGTATCCAGATAAAGCATTTTATCTATCGAAGAAGCTTCTTTCGGAGGATTCAGGTAACTCAGCACTCTTTCTTCGACATGGAACTGGCCATTCAACTGAGACACAAAATCATCGGAATAGAGCAACTGCTTGGAGCGCAAATCGAACACCTGATGCCTGCTGAAAAAGCGTTCCTCTGGTGCTAGTTCGACTCGTTTAAGAATGCGCTTGAGGCGTTCTTTGCTTTCGTTGAACCTGGCGGAAGGTGTGCTCGGGAGGACGGTCAGCACATTCTGAATGACACCGTTTCTGATGAAACCGGGAATCTTACGGTAGGAGTTCAGGACCGCCTCTGCGTGATATCCCGGATACCCTCCGAATAATTCATCTCCTCCATCGCCTGTAAGTACAACTGTCACATTTTCACGGGCGATCTTCGAAACAAAGTAGGTGGGAATCGCTGAAGGATCGGCAAACGGTTCATCCAGGTACCAGATCAAATCATCGATGATTCCCGTCGCATCGGGAGTAACTACGTATTCATGATGTTCGGTGTTGAATAAACTGGCTACCTGCCGAGCATAGTCTAGCTCATCGTATCTCTTCGCTTCGAAGCCTATGGAAAATGTCTTTACGGGCGAATCGCTCACCTGACTCATTATTGCCACTATGGCACTCGAATCGATACCGCCACTCAGAAAAGCCCCGAGCGGGACATCGCTTATCAGCCTGAGCTTGACAGATTCTCTCAGCAGGTCCATCAACTCTTCCCTGCTTTCAGCTTCGGTCAGCCGGGGATTTTCATTCAGATTGAATCTCCAGTACTGCTCAATGCGGAGTCGTCCATTCTCATAAATAAGAAACTGTCCAGGTAGGAGCTTTCGCACATTCTTGAATATCGTATCCGGAGCGATGGTGTGCATGAACGAAAAGTAGCAATTCAGTGCAAAATAGTCGAATTCGGTATCGAGAGTGGGATCTTGAAGCAGTGATTTGAGCTCGGAGCCGAAGATCAGCTTATCGTTATCGAATGAGTAATAAATTGGTTTTATACCGAGCCGATCTCGAGCCACCATGAGTCTTTCGGCCTTCTTATCGTAAATCGCAAAGCCAAACATCCCTCGCAGATCATGGACGCATTCCTCCCCCTTCTCCTCGTAAAGGTGAACGATAGCCTCAGTGTCGCTGCGAGTCGTGAAGTGGTGTCCCTTCGCCAAGAGCTGCTCCCGCAGTTGTTGAAAATTATAAATCTCACCGTTTAATATGACTGCAACGTTTCCATCCTCGTTATAGATGGGCTGTTTTCCGGTGGATAAATCAATGATGCTCAAGCGACGCATCCCGAGGCCGACATTTTTGTGGAAGAAAAAACCTTCATCATCTGGTCCGCGGTGCTTTATGACGTTGCACATCCCGTGTATCAAAGGCTGATCTATCGGCCTCTCGGGATCACGATTGATTTTACCACAGATTCCGCACATGTTTATGCCTTCGGATTCACCTTGATGCTTTTAACAAAAGTTAAACGGCGGTTGTTTTATTGGCAAGAAGATATAACTCGAAAACTTGCATAACTTAATCGAAAGAGCAAGGATAGTGCCAGCCGTTTTTGGATCTGTGGAGGGAATGGAAATGCCCCCTCACTCATGAATAGAGGGGGCATCCTGTAACTACTTCATAAGTACCATCTTTCGAGTAGCTCTGAAATCGCCTGCTTCAAGGAGGTAGAAGTAGATCCCTGAGGCAACCTCTGTTTGGTTTCTGTCCCTTCCATCCCAAACAGTTTGATATGCGCCTGGCTTCTGCATTCTATCGACCAGATTTGTCACCAACCTGCCACGTGCATCATAAATGACAAGCCTGACGGGGACCGGCTCATCTTTACTACCCTCTCCTGCAGAACCGATCGTATACGAGATCGTCGTACGCGGATTGAACGGGTTGGGATGGTTCTGTGAGAGTGAATAGACCATTGGAACTGGTGAGCTCTTTGGTGAATCATCACCGATTCCTACCGGTGGTATCTGACTCGCATATTTCAAAATCCAGGCATCGGGATCGAATGCTATACCAATGGGTTCTTCCTGGAGTGAAATGTAGAAATCCTGCGTGGCAAGGCTATCCCAGACAACAACGGTGGTATCCCCAGAGGAAAAATCGAATTTTATGTCTATGGGCATCTTAAATGGTCCTACACTTGTCTGGGTCTGGTCTATATGGAGATGCACGGTCCAATCGCTCTGTTCCTGCTCCTTCAGCCACCAGTACTCGTAAATCGGCCTGTCTTCACCGTATATCCATTCATCGAAGAACCAGTCGAGTTCCATGCCTGACACATCCTCACAAATGCCTAGAAAGTCCTCGGTCGTTGCGACATTATAAGCATATGAGGGATGTGTTCCATATTGCCTGAGAATCTCGAAGAACACCGAATCACCCACCACGTGCCTGAGCATATGAAGGGCCCAGCCGCCTTTCTCGTAAACCGTTGAGTTGAAGGTATCATCAGGATCGTAGATGGAACCCGGAAAGCTTCCGTAGTCGATGCTTAACATGTAATCCCTCAGTCCCGATGCGCCTCCAAGGTGTTCAGCCCAGATGGCCTCGGAATAGGTGGCGAACCCCTCGTTGAGCCATATGTTTATAAAATCGTAGCAGGTGACCATGTCGCCCCACCACATGTGAGCGAGCTCATGTGCCACCATCATGTCACGCCTGTGATCGCCGGTTATGGCCCATGCGCTGTAGCTCGTGTTTGTCTGGTGTTCCATCGCACCACCCCAGGGGAAGGCCGACATTGCGTACTTCTCGTCGTCAAGGAAAGGGTACTCGATCATGAAGGCGCTGACGAAGGCCTCTATCATGGGAACGGTAACGGAGAAATCGATCTCCGCGTCTAGGCTATCCTGTGGAAAGACCCAGTAGCGGACTTCCATCGAATCCCCACTCTGCGGGTAATACCAGTCGGCGAAAGTCACATAGTTAGATATTGCCATTGATACGAGGTATGTGGTTATGGGATAGTACTCATGCCACTTGTAGGTCTTCGTCCCATCGCCGTTATCGATCACTTCTTCAAGCCTGCCCTCGGAGGTGGCGATAAGACTCTCGTCTACTGTGAGCCATATATCTGCGCTATCTGCCTTGTCTGAAGGGATGTCCTTGCACGGCCACCAGGATCGTGCATAGAAGGGTTCGCTCAGGGTCCATACGACGGGGCCCGTGTCATGTTCGTCGAAGCCAAATGACCCCCATCCGTAGCTTACGGGAGTCCCATGATAGAAAGTGTTTATGTAAAAATCCTCCCCATTCGAGAGGGTGTCAGGGAGTTCGATTTCTATGACCTCGTTCTGGTGGTTGAACAGTAGGTTCTCCCCTCCGGATTTCACAGAATCGACCGTCATGTCATTGAAGAAATCCACTGCTACCAGGTGGAAATCGTCCGCGAGGCTGGTCGCTGCCATGATGACATTGCCGTCGAGGGTTTCTGCTGTATGATCAACGGTGAGGTTCAATTTATAGTAGAAGACATCGTAATCTTCGCCTGTCGATGGGCGTTCGCCTCTTGCCCCAAAAAGGGCTAGGTTCCGTTCGTGGTGAGCTCTCTTGAATTCGCGAAGCATCTCATGGGTTTCCCTGATGTCGGTCGGATCGAAGTCGAATATGGACTGGGAGTAGGAATATTGAAAGACAGTCAGGGTAAGGAGTGTGAGCAATGTGAATTTAATTTTCATGTTGTCCTCCGCAAGTCTTTTCTCCGCCACCGAGTTGTGTTCTCAATCTAAATTAACAACTTATTCCAATGGTGTCAACGAAGACGCGCGGTCACAGAGGGTTTGGAACGGTATCAGGGCTTGGAGTTCTTGAGTGATTCCCGGGAGCATTTGGGACTCATCTTGGTCGAGCAGGAAGGGGAAAGCCGCATTTTTAAGTATCAGGGGAGTGTTCATTTTGTGAGTCAGGCGGATTGGGCACCGGTCTTAGCGGTCAGTATTACAGGGCTCCGAGTCCTTGAGCGAGTCGTGAGAGCATTTGGGTACCCAT
>JBHIFB010000047.1:0-23431 GCA_046760905.1 Candidatus Glassiibacteriota bacterium
TCGCTTCCCAGAGTGATAATATGTTACCGTAATTGCGAACGCGACCACTTAGGTTCAATGTTCCTGGAACTTAGAGCCCTTAAGTTCGACGCTTCGCATTGACCCATCTAAAGCTCACAGGTGGTGAAAACATCCTGCCCCTTCCGCGCTAACTGCGCGCGGTTTTCCCCTTCCTGCTCGCCTAAGATGGGTACCCCAATGCTCTCACGACTCACTTAAGGGCTCTAAGTTCCAGGAAAAATGGGGAAAATCCTCGGCTATTCTACCTTGCAATGTGAACGATATATGAATATTGTCAACTCTCATGTATTTGACACAGCAGCACGAAACCACAGCATAATGATTCATGTAGTGTAGATAAATCTGATGAGTCTCAAAATCGAGAATCACCTTGTGCGTAAGGGAGAACAGTGCAATGAAACAAATGGGATCGATCGTCGTGCTTCTCGTCGGCATATGTCAGTTCCACCTTCCTCTGCCTGCACAGACTATCACACAGGATGAGTTCCTGAAGCAAATCGTACGGGTGCATCCATTTTTCGAAAAAGAGAGGCTGATGCCTCGTATCGAGGAAAAGGAGAGGAACAGTTTACTCGGCGCCCAGGATTGGAACCTTCTCTCCTCCCTGAATTACTCTCATGAGGAGCCTGCCATTGCCATAGCAGGTCCCGAGAAAACAGATGCGTTCTCCCTGGAAGGTGGTCTTGAGAAGGTGTTCTGGAAAACAGGTGGAAGGCTCACGGCCTCATTCTCCTCTTTCCATGCGGAGATAGAGATAGACCCGATCTTCGGGGTTCCGGATACATGGTTTCAGAATCAATTTGCTGTGACATACGTTCATCCTCTTCTGAAGAATAAAAACGGTTTTCTGGATCGCCTTCAGTATGACCTGAAGAAATTTGACATCGATTTTTCCGAAGTCCAGTCCTTCGAAAACCGGGAAGATTTCCTGGCAGGCGTTGCTTTGCAGTTCTTAGACTGGGTGTTTCTCACGGAGCAGAGGCGTATCGTGGAGGAACGCTTGAAACTCTCAAAGGAGGAGCTCGAGAGGACCAGAAGGAAGAGAGAAGCGAACCTGGTGGAGCAGGCCGATGTCATCCGAGCTGAGGATGCGGTGAGAATATGGAAGCAGAATCAGGTGCTGGTCGATTCTCGGTGGAAGGCAACCCAGGCGGAGCTGGCGGTCCTGTCTAAAAACAGCGATATCTACAAACTCAGACCGGAGTTTCCACTTTATGAGGTCATAGAGCTAATTCCCCTTGAGGAAGCTGTCAACGAGCTCAAGGAGAATTCACGCCTACTTGCGGCACTGGACATTCGTCTGGGGCAGCTGGGGCACTCCCGGCAAGGATTCGAGGAAACGCTGAAACCGGATCTCTCGCTTGTGACGCAGTTCAACATAAAGAATGCGGCTCAGAGTTTTGGAGGTTCCCTTAAAACGGACAAACCTGATGCGCTGGTGGGATTGCAGCTGAGTGTCCCGCTGGGGAACAGGACAGCCCACTATCAGATTGCGAAGACCGATCTTCAGATCGCTCAGCTCGAAAGAGAGCTCGAAGACCTGACGCTTGCGCTCGAGGCGGCCCTGACAGATATATATATCCAGATCCGGGAATTGGAGAAGGTGCTCAGGCTAAATCAGGAGCAGATTGAATCGGCACGCGAGAGGACCGAGGAGGAGCTGAAACTCTACAACCAGGGCCGCGGGGAGCTGACCTTCGTGATACAGAGTCGGGACAATGAACAGAATGCCCAGCTCACCTACGCGGCGAATGCGATCACCTACCACAAATTATTGATAGAATATCGGTCGCTGATGGACCAGCTCTACACGGTTGAGTAGGGGGTAGGATCACATGAAATCATTCTTCCGCTTCTTCGCCAAGCGTCACATCGTTGCAAACCTAGTCACAATCATGATCTTCCTGCTCGGACTAAACGCTCTCACACATATAAAGCGCGACATATGGCCCGAAGTCGACTTTGGTATAGTCATTATCACAACTCGCTATCCGGGGGCTTCGCCTGAAGATGTGGAACTGAACGTCACCAATAAGATCGAGGAGGAGCTGAAAACGGTGACCGGTATCGAAAGAACCACTTCCGTTTCCATGGAGAACATTTCCATTATCTTCGTCGTTCTCGATCCTGACGTGGGCAATCATGATGAGATCAAGACCGATATTCAGGAGGCTGTAGGCCGTGTGACGGATTTTCCGGACGAGGTGACTGAATCCCCGCTTCTGACCGAGATGAAGAGCTCAATATTCCCGGTGATCGAGGTGGGGCTTGCCGGGGACATGCCGTATGAAAAACTGCGAGAAATTGCAAGAATGTTCGAGAAGAAGCTGGAAGCCATTCCTGGTGTCTCGAGCGTGAGGAAATTCGGTTATCTTGCACGTGAAATCAAAGTCGAGGTATCTCCCGAAGCGATCCGGAAGTATCAAGTTCCCTTGAAGGAGATAATCGCGGCCATTCAGAGCCGGAACATCCGCGCCACTGCCGGTTCCTTAGAATCGTACACGAGTGAGAAGAACCTCGTCACACTCGCTCAGTTCAAGGATCCACTCGAAGTGGGAGATGTCATAGTCAGGTCCACATTCGATGGGCCGGCTGTCAAAGTGAAGGATCTGGCAGTAGTTAGAGATGCCTTCGAAGACGAGAGGATCATCTCCCGCATCAATGGCAAACAGGCCATATCCTTTCTTGTGAACAAGAAGGAATCTGCGGATGCCATTCGCACGGTCAATGCCATCAAAGATCTGGCCAGAAAACAGAGCAGTAATCTTCCCGAAGGCGTGGAGATTCTTTACTCGAATGATTTCTCCCGTTACGTTAGTAATCGATTCGATGTCGTTCGTTCGAACCTTATGATCGGACTCCTTTTCGTTATCATCATGCTGTCCCTTTTCCTTCCTCTTCGCAGTGCCTTCTGGGTCGCCATGGGCATACCCGTGAGCCTACTTGGTGTCACCTTCTTGCTCCCTCAATTCGACGTGTATCTCGATAGCATAACCCTCGCCGCCATGATCATAGTCATAGGGATCATCGTCGATGACGGGATCATTATCGCCGAGAACGTCCAACGGTACATAGAGAGAGGAAAAGCACTCCTCACAGCTGCTGTTGATGGGATAAACGATGTGTTCGGTCCTGTGTTGACAACCATACTCACGACCTTCTTCGCGTTCGCGCCGCTCTTTTTCATGACGGGCATACTTGGAGATTTCATATTTGTCATTCCTCTCGTGATCGGCCTGGCTCTATTCGTCTCTCTCTTCGAGGCAGTCGTGGCTCTTCCGGCTCACCTCATTCAGGGAATGCATCACCGCCCCAGCGAATCGAAGGGGAATCCGAAAAGAAGCTGGTTCCGCCGCCTGGAGGAGCCCTTCCGGCGATTAGTGACTCGCCTTCTCCGGTTCCGCTACCCCCTTGTCGGAATCTTCATATTCCTGCTTTTGGGTTCGCTTTGGTATGCGGCGAATTTCATGAGTTTTACCCTTTTCCCATCCAGCATGGCGGATCAATTTTATATCCTGATCGAGCTTGCCACCGGCTCATCCCTCGAGGCAACGTCGGATAAGGTGAAAGAGATAGAGGAATGTGTGGCCCAATTACCGGGAGATGAGCTGGAATCATTCGTAACCCGTATCGGAACTCAGGAGGCCATGCAGGGTGAGGGATTTCCTCCTGGTGAGAACGAAAACTGGGCATTTATTGCCGTAAACCTCACACCGTTTGCTGAGCGTTCGAGGACGGCAGACCAGATAGTTGAGGAAGTGAGACGCAAGGTCGATGAACTCGAAGGTGTCGGCAAGGTCGTTTACTCGATAAACACAGGAGGTCCCCCGGTAGGTAAGCCCATCACTATAAGAGTTGTCGGTCCCGATGATCGGCTGAGGACCCAGCTCGCTGATTCAGTAGTAACTTTCCTCACGACACTGCCGGGTGTGAAGGACATCGATCGGAATGATAAACTGGGGAAAGACCAGGTGGAGGTGAAGATTGACTATGACAAGCTTTCGAGGCTGGGCCTCACAGTAGCGGATGTTGCACAGAATCTCCGTATAGCCTATGACGGCGAGGTGGTGACAAGTGTCAGGTACGGTGATGAAGATGTGGATTTCAGGGTGCAGCTCAAGAAAAGTGCCCGCGCTCAACCCAGGTTTCTAGCCGAGCTACTGATCCCAAACAGGCAGGGGCGCCTTATTCCATTGAAAGAAGCTGCCCATTTAGACACAGGCCCGGGTCCCTCAAACTACTTTCACTTCGACAAGGATCGGGCTATCACGATAACGGCCGACATTGCAAAGGGTGAAACCACATCGCTGGAAGCGACGAATGCTGTCATGAACCATTTCGACCTGGACAGGGACTGGCCTGGCATGCGCTTTGTCGTAGGTGGTGAAGCAGAGGAGACCCAGAAATCCATGGAGAGCCTTTTCAGGGCTTTTATTCTCGCCGTGGTGGCCATATATTTCCTACTCATACTTCTGTTTAACTCGATGACCCAGCCGGTTATAGTTATGCTTGCCATCCCCTTCGGTATCATGGGAGTCATCCTGGCATTTGCCCTTCACCAAGAGCCGCTCGGTTTTGTCGCAATGATGGGAGTGATTGGTCTTGGTGGTGTCCTCGTCAACGATTCCCTGGTACTTGTCAATCATGTAAACAGGCTCAGGGATAGCAGTCCCACAGAAAGTGTCCGGGTCCTGGTGGCAAAAGGGGCCACAAACCGCCTGCGGGCAGTTATATTAACAACCCTTACCACCGTTGTAGGGCTCCTCCCACTCGCTTACGGTCTTGGGGGAACCGATCCATACATGGCGCCGATGGCGCTTGCCCTTGCATACGGCTTATTATTTGCCACTCCTATAACGCTGATACTCGTGCCGAGTCTGTATGTGATAGGCGATGACATTAGGAGGTTCTGGTGGTGGATCACACACCTGGTGAAAGGCTCGCGAAAGACCGATGGTTGAGGTTCTGAAAATCCCCGGTCGTCCATCATGTTTGCCTGGGCCGGATGCCCACAGGGTGAAGATTTAGGCGAGTGCTTAAGTGAGTTGACATGCATCTGATCGAATGGATTTCTGGTTATCTGGAGAATCGGCCATGAACAGGAAACGGCCTATTGCGATTATCGTCGTGGTTATCATAGTCTGCCTCGGCCTCTGGCTCGGTGTGTTTGGCACTCGTGATGATGGTAAGAAAATGTTAGCCTCTGGTACCGTGGAGGCGACAGAAGCCCGGCTCGGCTTTCTCTCCACCGGCCGCATCGAGAAAATCTTTGTCCATGAAGGTGACATGGTCAAAACAGGCGATACGTTGGCCATCCTTGACCGTGCCGAGATGCAGGCACGACACAAACAGGCACTGGCACAGGCTGAGGCGGCTCGGGCTCTGTTAAAGGAGCTGGAGCGGGGAACTCGCGCCGAGGAGATTGCCCAGGCCCGAGCAGCGAGCGACGCATCTTCCGAACGTCTGGAAGATGCGCGTCGTGATTTTGAGAGGGCTAAGAAGCTGTTTGATGATGGGGCCATCAGCCGCGAGACACTTGATAAGGCAAGGACGAACTTTGATGTGGCGCAGAACCAGCACACCGAAGCCAGGGAACGACTGAGGCAGCTTGAAACGGGTCCCAGAAGGGAAAGAATCGATGCGCGACGGGCTGAATTAAAGCAGGCAGAGGCTAATGTCCTGGCGATAGAAGCTTCACTGTCCAACATGGTCATTATGGCCCCTTTCGATGGCCTCATCAGCGTCCGACACCACGAACCGGGTGAAACCGTACAGGCTGGAACTCCGATTCTGACACTGCAGAACATAGACGACAGATGGGTCCGCATATTCGTGCCGGAACGGAAAATAGGCGCAGTCCATTATGGATCTCCAGCGACGATCACCACCGATACATACGAAGGTAAGAACTATTCAGGCGAGGTAACATTCATTTCGAGTGAAGCCGAATTCACCCCTAAGACGGTACAGACGACGGAAGAGCGCGTGAGACTCGTGTATGCAGTCAAAGTGCGGATTACAGGTGATGCATCTCACGACCTCAAGCCGGGTATGCCCGCCGACGTCGAACTGACCCTCAGCCCATGAAAGATCAGCAGGCCACAATTGTTGTCAACGGACTGTCCCGTACTTTTGGAGATATTATTGCAGTCAATGAGCTGAGTTTCACTGTTTCAAGGGGTGAGCTATTCGGTTTATTGGGGCCGGACGGTGCGGGAAAGACAACCACACTGCGTATGCTGGCCGGTGTCATGAAACCGAGTGCTGGCGATGCGGTAATCAACGGCACGAGTGTTGTGAATAACCCGGAAGGAGTGAAACATGAAATCGCTTATATGTCACAACATTTTGGCCTGTACACAGACCTGACTGTGAGTGAGAACATACACTTTTACGCGGATCTATATCTCGTACCGGAAAAATCAAGGCCCGCCCGCCTCGAACTCCTGTTTGAGTTCTCGAATCTCGCCCCGTTCCAAAACCGCCTGGCAGGAGAGCTCTCGGGTGGCATGAAGCAGAAGCTTGGCCTCTGCTGCGCGTTGATACATCAACCCGCTGTTTTACTCCTCGATGAACCGACCTTCGGCGTGGATCCCATCTCGCGCAGAGACCTCTGGCTCATCGTTCATGAAATGGTGGGTCAGGGTACTACGGTGCTGGTGAGCACTTCTTACATGGATGAAGCGGAGCGATTCGATAGGGTCGCCCTCCTGTATGACGGGCGCCTGCGTGCCCTCGACACTCCGCAAAGGCTCGGCCAGGCGATGAAGGGTGAAATACTCCTTCTTCGAACCAGTGATGTCCGAAGCGCGAAGAAAGTGGTACTCGAGATATCCGGCGTACTTGGCGTTATAGTATTCGGTGAGACGTTGCATGTCAGCGTCGAGTCCTCTGAAAAAATGGCGCCGGTTGTGGAAGAGCAATTGAAGAAATCAGGCTTCGAAGTACTGGATATGAGAACGGCTGAACCTGGTATGGAGGATGTGTTCATCGAACACATGACAGGGGCCCGAAGGGGAGATGATGAATAACGGACCGGCTGTCCGTGCCGATGAATTGACCCGCACATTTGGAGATTTTACCGCCGTTGACAGAGTATCCTTCGAAGTAGAGAGCGGCGAGGTCTTCGGTTTTCTGGGTCCTAATGGTGCGGGAAAGACGACAACAATCAGGATGCTGGCAGGTCTACTCGTGCCAACCTCGGGAACCGGCTCTGTGGCCGGATTCAATCTGTATACCGAGACCGACCAGATCAAGCAGCACATCGGCTACATGTCCCAGCTCTTTTCACTGTATGATGATCTCACGGTTGAGGAGAACATAAACTTCTTCGCCGGTCTCTACAGCGTGCCCGGGAGACTAAGAGATCGGCGGCGGGAATGGGTGCTGGAGATATCCAGGCTCACTGACCAGCGATCAAGGATCACAAGAGGACTTCCGTTGGGATTCAAGCAGCGGTTGGCGCTGGGATGCGCGGTGATGCACGAACCGCCAATCCTTTTCCTCGATGAGCCGACCTCGGGCGTCGATCCCATCTCCCGCAGAAATTTCTGGGACCTGATCTATTCACTCGCCGAAGGAGGAACCACCGTTTTCGTCACAACGCATTACATGGAAGAGGCTGAGTACTGTCACAGGCTTGCGCTGATGAACCGGGGCAGGCTGATTGCCGTGGATACACCATCGCGGTTGCGTGAAGAAACAGATTATCCTCTGCTCGAACTGCATACGAGTGATAGCCCCCGGACTATCAGGGCATTAAAGGGTGAGCCGGGGATCATTGAAGCGACGATGTTCGGAAGAAGTGTACACGTCACTGTCAGCAATGTAAAACGTGCAAGGCTAGAGATCCCCGGCTTGCTTGCATCCCACGGCATCATGCTATCTAAGATGGAGAGCATACAGCCCTCACTTGAAGATGTGTTCGTTTCACTTGTGGAGGCGGAGGGTCAAGCAGCGTTGTGATAAGGGTAAACGTATCATGACTAACACAAAAAGACTGTGTGCCATTGCCAGGAAGGAGGCAATACAGCTTCGCCGGGACCCGAAAAGCTTGATGCTTGCCTTCCTCTTGCCTACCCTGCTTCTGATCCTGTTCGGATATGCCATAACCTGGGATGTGGAGGATATCAAGACGGCGGTTGTTGATTTCGACAACTCTGCCCAGAGCCGAAAGCTGCTGGATTCATTTCGCAGCGCAGGTTACTTCACAATAACAGCCTATCTCCAAGATACTTCGAGAATAGCTTCGCTTCTGGAACGAGGGAAGGCGCAGGTCTGTCTTGTGATACCGCCCGATTTCTCAAGTGAGCTGAACGCCGGTCGCTGTGCCATGCTCCAGGTCATAGTCGATGGAAGCGATGCCAATACTGCCACGATCATCCTTGGCTACACGAGGTCTATTGTTGAGGCATACTCAGCCAGGATGAGGATTGCCGGCGCTTCGCCCAAGACGCCTCTCCGGGTCCAGAGCCGGGTATGGTACAACGAGGAGGTGAAAAGCCGCAACATGATAGTCCCAGGACTTATCCCGGTCATAATGATGATCATTGCCGCTATGCTCACATCACTCACCATAGCCCGTGAGTGGGAGCGCGGGACCATGGAGCAGCTCGCATCAACACCGGTGAGCCGGGTGGAAGTGGTACTCGGTAAACTGTTTCCATATATGGTCATTGGAATAATTGATTTGGTCGTATCGTGCGTGATCGGGGTTCTGATGTTTGGAGTACCATTTCGGGGGGACCCTCTTCTGCTTTTCTTGATGTCTCTAGTCTTTCTTGTCGGGGTGCTCGGTCTGGGCATGTTCATCTCTGCTGTGGCCAAATCACAGCTTTTAGCGACTCAGATTGCACTTGTGACCACATTTCTTCCAGCGTTTCTGCTTTCTGGTTTTATGTTCAGGATAGAGGTTATGCCTCAGGCGTTGCAGCTCTTATCTTACTTGGTCCCGGCCCGTTATTTTCTCGTCATCACGCGGGGTATCTTTTTGAAAGGAGTCGGGATGGAGGTACTCTATACACAGGGCATTCTGCTTGTTGTGTTCTCGGTGATCGGGCTGGGCGTTGCGGTTAGTGCCTTCAGGAAGGAGATCGATTGAGAATGCGCGAGAGCCTTGGCAGGATTCGTGAAATGCTACGGAAAGAATTCAGACAGCTTTTTCGCGATCCGCGAATGGTGCGCATACTGATATTCCCACCACTTTTTCAGCTCATCGTCTTCGGTTACGCGGTGTCGACCGATATACATGACACCGCAACGTTCATCGTGGATCATGACGGGAGCTTGGAATCACGGGAGCTCGTTGACGTATTCACTGCCTCCGGATATTTCCGCGTGGTGGGGCATTCTTCCAAATCAGCAGATATGGTCCGTGCGTTGGATTACGGCGATGCGATAGCAGGCCTTGTGATTCCTGTGGACTTCTCGCGTTCTCTTCAGGGGAACGTCCAGGCGGCAGTCCAGCTCATCCTGGATGGGACAAACTCAAATACAGCTTTGACCGCCAGAGGATATGCGGAAGGTATAATTCAAGATTATGCTCGCAGGGTAGGAGGTGTAGAGATACCAGTGGTGATAGACCTGCGGGAACGGGCATGGTACAATCCCGAACTCTCAAGCCGGAACTACAACGTGCCGGGTGTCGTTGCGGCGATTATGATGATAATCTGCCTCCTCCTGACTTCACTTGCAGTTGTGCGTGAGCGTGAGATCGGAACGCTCGAGCAGCTGATGGTGAGCCCTTTGAAACCCGTGGAGTTTGTTGCCGGGAAAACGATACCTTTTGCAATAGTTGGGCTCTTCGATCTGACTCTCGTAACAACACTCGCGCTGGTCTGGTTCGGAGTGTCTTTCAAAGGCGATTTTCTTTTTCTGTTCACAGCGGGGTTAATGTATCTTCTGTCTATTCTGGGTGTGGGGCTCTTGATATCGACCGTTTCAAAAACCCAGCAGGAAGCAGCCATGGCCAGCTTTCTATTTTTGCAACCGGCGCTTCTTCTATCCGGATTCATGTTCCCGATCAGCAGTATGCCCCGCTTCTTCCAGTACATCACCCTCTTGAATCCTCTCAGGCATTTCCTTGATATAGTACGTGGTGTGTTTCTGAAAGGCAGCGGCATAGGAATCTTATGGCCCCAGTGCCTGGCGCTGCTCGGCATAGGCATAGCAGTCCTTGCGTTTGCTGCCGTGCGTTTTAAGAAGACGATAAGCTAATGACATAAAAACGAAACTTGGGAGATGAATGAAATATCCATTAGCGGCGAAGTAACTAGGTGAAGAGGCACTTTTTAAGAGATAACCTTGAAGGAGGTTGGCAACGGTGAAATCCATGACCGAACATCTCGCATTCAACATCCCACGGCGGATGGATTTTTTAAACATTACGCCGAAAGTCGAGGAGATCGTGCGAAAGAGCGGTATTAAAGAGGGCCTGTGCCTGGTCAATGCGATGCACATCACAGCTTCTGTCTTCATCAACGATGATGAACCGGGACTCCACGAAGACTACAAGAAATGGCTCGAGGAGCTGGCGCCGTTCGATCCGTCGCCTGAGCGGTATAAACACAACCGAACCGGTGAGGATAACGGTGATGCCCATCACAAACGCCAGATCATGGGAAGGGAGGTCGTGGTTGCGGTCACGAAAGGGAGGCTCGACTTCGGTCCCTGGGAGCAGATCTTCTACGGCGAGTTCGATGGACGACGAACCAAGCGGGTTCTCGTAAAGGTCATCGGTGAATAAATCGCATAAAATATTATTTGCTTTTCGGACAAACGAGACCGACGCCTTTTTCGATTCCCTGAGCGACAATGTTCCGCCGCTGGCTCGGGAGCTACCGATGAAGAAGTCAATCGCAGTTTGGCATGTAAGCAAGCATTTTGGATAGGAGTTATCAGTGGAGCAAAAACTGGATACAACCAATGCGAAGAAAGTTGCTTCGGAGATCATTGCTGAGATTGGAGGATTGCCTGTACGAAATACGCCGAATGTGCGGGCAATCCGCCGAAAATATTCCCGGATTCTAAATAAGGCAAAGCCGGAATTCATTCTCGAATTAGCGAGGGAGCTCTTTGAGAATTACGGCCAGCGTTGGGTTGCTTTTGAGTTGATACGGAGTCACAAAATCGCTTTCCAAAACATTGGGGAAAAAGAACTCGAAGAATTTGGCTGTGGAATCAATAGCTGGGGATCTGTGGACTCTTTTGCGGGCATACTGGCAGGGCCAGCTTGGCTTAACGGGCAGGTGTCTGATATGTTGATTCATAAGTGGGCGAGGTCTGGGGACCGTTGGTGGCGAAGAGCGGCATTGGTCAGCACGGTAGTGCTAAACATGCGGTCTCACGGGGGCATGGGTGATGTTCCTCGTACTCTTGAGGTGTGTAGGCTGTTGGTGAATGATCATGATGATATGGTAGTTAAGGCTATGTCTTGGGCGCTGCGTGCGCTTGTGGTACATGATCCACATGCGGTGCATGAATTTCTGAAAGAGTATGATGATGTGCTGGCAGCACGAGTGAAGCGTGAGGTGAGGAACAAGCTCAGGACAGGCCTGAAGAATCCCAGACGTAAAAGAAGCTGAGCCCTCATTAGAAAAACCCTGTAACTTTCTGTTAGCTGGATAATCGCAAGAGAGATCAATCGTATTTGTGATATCACGTTTTTTGGATGAGCGGTGACCACGGGTCCAAATACCGGGATAGATGTCTTTGGCCCGGGGCGTCAGGACAAGTTCCTTCGGAACGGAGATCCTGTCTTCAGGAGCGCCAACATCAGTTTGGCACCGCTCACCCATAATAGATTATTCATACCCAGTCGCCTCGCAGCTTAACTCCAGGACCTTGGATAGATTGATTAATAATTAGCATGCGGGAACCTACTGAAAATAAACTAACCAGCAAAAGGGAAAGGCTCGCTTTCATTTTTGCTGCTTTCGCAATTATTCTCCGTATGGCGAGCGATTGGATTTTTGCTACCGGCGGTCCCCTTCCTTATCAACTGCTGCAAGCATTCTTTCTATTCATCTCAATACTTATCCTTCGGCATGATCTGGAGGTTATTTATCTGCGTGGTGGTCAGATAAGACTGTCAATCAAATGGGGATTACTGGCAATACCACTGGGTTTTATTTTCGGTTTGGGAGATGCCTTTCTGAGTTATGGCAGACCTTTGTGGCCAGATTTGCCAGAATTTTGTTTCATGGCAGCCAATAATGTGTTTTTCAGTGCAGTGGAAGAGTTGGAATTTCGTGGATTTCTATTATTATGGTTGATGCGTAAAAAGATCTCACCAACACTCATTATTCTTATAGTAGCACTCGTAGCTTCTCTAGCTCATTCACATCGGTTTTTAGAGTTCGACATCCGCTCAATTGTTATTACCATAGCGGTCAATGCATATTGGACCTGGATAGTATATCGTACTCGCTGTATTTGGGGCGCGTGGGTTGCTCATGCCACGTGGAATATATTCGTTCTTCTTCCAATTCTAGGAACCAGCAATAATATTCGTTGATCGACTATGTCTTCCCGCCCACACGCAACCTAAAGCAAAGGCCTGCGCCACCTAAAAGCTTGACCCCACAAGAGGGCTTGACCACATTACGGCTTTGTATTAATCTAAACTCTAGTAAAGTATCGCAAGGTGAAGTCAAAGCAGAGGGTGAGAGACACATTCATAGAACGAAGGTTTCCAGTGATCATAGTCGATCTTCAGACAAAGAAGCGCGAGGAATTCATCGATGTCACAAGGCTCGTGGAGAGTGAGCTGACAAAGCTGGGGAAGAAGGATGGCATCTGTACGGTGTATGTACCCCACACCACCGCAGCAGTTACCATAAATGAAAACACAGATCCATATGTTGTCGACGATATCCTGCACCAGTTACGAAAGCTCATACCCATCGATGGGGGCTATGCTCATTCAGAAGGAAATTCCGATGCACACGCAAAAGCAAGCGTAATAGGGCCTTCGGTTACAATTCTCATAGAAGAAGGCCATCTGAAACTCGGCAGATGGCAGGGCATCTATTTCTGCGAGTTTGATGGGCCTCGAAGAAGAAAGATATGGATAAAGTTCATATGAGTGCCGACTGTTCGATATACCTAACCGGTTATGATCTGGATGAACTCACCACCTGCCTCATCCGTTTCCTGGAGGAGAACAGACAGAAGCCTTTCAGGGCGAAGCAGATCATAAACTGGATCTATAATCAGGCAAGGACCGAGTTCTCAGAGATGGACAACCTGCCAAGAAGTCTGAGAACATTGCTGAGTGAGACATTTTCCATCCTGTCGCTTGAGTGCCTTAAACACCTGAGTGCCAAAGACGGTGCCGAGAAGTTCCTCTGGATGACAAATGATGGGCTTTCGATAGAATCGGTCTACATGCCCTCGATCCGTAAGGCGACCCTCTGCCTCTCGACACAGGTGGGATGTCCTCTCGAATGTGCCTTCTGCGCAACCGGAGAAGTCGGTTATTGGAGGAACCTGCGGGCAGATGAGATAGTAACGCAGGCGCTGGCGATGAGGTCTAGGAGGCGAGGCAGCGCTGAAGTGTCGAATATCGTCTTCATGGGGATGGGCGAACCTCTCCTGAACTATGATAATCTCGGTAGGGCGATCAGAATCCTGAACAATCCGGCTCTTTTCCAGATAGGGGCCAGGCGCATAACTGTCTCAACTGCCGGTATCCCTCGCGGTATAAAGCGGCTGGCGAAAGATTTCCCACAGGTCAAACTTGCGGTATCGCTAAATGCACCGGTGGATTCACTCAGGGATAGGCTGATGCCCATTAACAGGCGATATCCTCTGAGGATGCTGATGGAGTCCGTGAAGCACTTCACGGAGACAACTGGGAAACGGGTGACTTTCGAGTACGTAATCATACCCGGCGTTAACGATTCACCCTCACTCGCTTACTCCTTGAAGAAATGTATCGACGGCATACCGTCCAAGCTCAATCTCATAGCGCTGAACCGACCCTGTCCTGGAGCATTCAGGGCGCCGAGCGCCCGGGAGGTAAAAAAGTTTCAGGAGCTACTCATGAGGCTCCTGCCGCAGCCGGTGACGCTGAGAAATAGCATGGGAGAGGCGATTCAGGCAGCGTGCGGCCAGCTGGTCGGCGGACGGGTTCGAAAGAAAGGGACCGTCACAAGAGCCGGGAGACGGTACTGCGGTGAGGAGGCTCAGCCATGAAGATAGGTAAAATAATCAGGGGTATATTCATAGCCCTGATCATTCTATCCCTGCTCAGCGCAGTGAGTTTCTATTATGCGATAACCAGGCCTCCGACTGTGAAACCTCATAGTTACCTAATCCTAGAGGTTAGTGGTGATGTAGCTGAGGTGAAACCTCCGGATTTCCCCTTTCGGTTATTCTTCGGAAAGCAGCTCTCTTTCAAAGACTGGCTCGAAAACATAAAGAAGGCGAGCGTCGATGACCGGATCGATGGCATCATCCTAAAAATACATCCCTCGACCATTGGACTGGCGAAAGTGCAGGAGTTGAGGGAAGCCGTAGGCAAGTTCAGGGAAATTGGCAAACGAGTCATTTCTTTCATCGAGTTTGGCGGTGATAAGGAATACTACCTGGCGACTGCCGCAGATGAAATCTACCTTCAGCCTGTCAGTGTGCTGCTTGTTGACGGGGTCCTTGTGAAGACGACTTTTCTGAGGGGAACTCTCGATAAGCTCGGATTGGAACCGGATTTCATCCAGATAGGCCCTTACAAGAACGCCCCCGATCCTCTCGTGCGGAAGACGATGTCGGATGAGCACAGAGAGGCTACGGTAAGCCTCCTCGAGAGCGTATTCGGGCAGTATCTCGCCGACATTTCCAGTGCCAGGGGGAAGACGCGGGAGGAAATGAGGGAGATAATAGACAGAGGCTATTTCACTTCGAGGGAGGCGCTTGCCGAGGGTCTTGTCGACAGTCTGATATACTGGGATGAGATAAAGAGCCTCATTCAAGTGGACAATGAGGCCCGAACCATCTCTGGACACAAATATGCGAAGATAAAGCCCTCATCTCTCGGCCTCGACAAAGGCCAGGTGATCGCCTTGATATACACGACAGGAGACATCATTCTTGGGGAGGACGAGGGTGGGCCCGAGGAGGGATTCACCACTTCGGAAACGGTTCTGCATGCCTTCGAGAAGGCCCGGGAGGACGATGATGTGAAAGCCGTGGTGCTTAGGATAAACAGCCCCGGCGGTGCCTCCATGGCTTCGGAGATCATGTGGCGGGAAGCGATGCTCACAAGGGAGAGGAAACCGGTTGTCGCTTCGATGTCTGATCTTGCCGCATCGGGTGGGTACTACATAGCAACAGCCTGTGATGCGATAGTGGCCAACCCCGGTACGATCACAGGCTCTATAGGGGTGTATGCCGGCAAGTTCAATATGAGCAAGCTGTATGAGAAAATCGGAATGAATCCCGAGGTGATAAAAATAGGTGAACACGCGGCGCTCTTTCTCGAGACGGCGAGTTTCACTGAGAAGGAGCGGGAGAAACTCAAAGAGGACCTCTGGGATTTCTATTTCAACGATTTCGTCCAGAGGGTTGCCGACAATCGTGGTCTCTCCCCTGATTCGGTTGATGCGCTCGGCAGAGGGAGGATCTGGTCGGGTAATCAGGCCCTCGCAAACGGACTCGTTGACAGGATTGGTACCATCTCCGATGCAGTGGAAATTGCAAAGGCTCGGGCAGGGATCAGCCCCCAAGAGGAGGTACGGCTTAGAATCTATCCGAAGCCGAAGAGCTTCATTGAGAGGTTATTGAGTATGAACCTCGAAAGCAGGATCGATGTCACAAAACTCCCGCTACTGTACAGGGACAGTTATGAAGAGCTATTAAGCTGGGAGAGATTAACAAGAAGCGGAGGCTTCTATCTGGTTATGCCCTACAAGTTGAGATTCGAATGATTTTCCGGAGGTTTGGATGAATGGTTTTATTGACCGGTTGATTCGCTACAAGATGTTGGTTGCAATGGTTCCTATTCTCTTCTTCCTCCCAATCTCACCTGGCTGCTTCTGCATTGAGGACACGATACTGGAACCGGCAGCGTCCATCACACGGGAGTATGAGGGATTCATGATAATAGCGGACACGAGCGAATCCATCCTATTCACGATCGAGGGCTCCTTCGAGCGTGAAGAGAAAGAGGCTACGGGGAATCTCAATATTCCGGCAACGACCCCCGGAGACACTACCGAGACATACCAGCTTGAGGACATTTCCATCAGCGGTAACACACTTACATTCAGCGTGTTTATACCCCATATCTCAACGGTACCGCTCAAATTCGAGACGACCTTCGATCTTAACTTTCTAGCCGGGACATTTGAACTTACTGGAGGTCTTGACATGGGACGGCTGGTATCTGTGAATGTCGAAGGTATGGCGCTCACTCAGTCAGACATGGTCGGAGCTTATGAACTCGTAACCTCCTCCACCAACGGCGACACGCTCACCACAGAATACATAGACGAGCTTTCCGTGCGATTGGAATTCGAGAGGGACGGCACTTACAGGGCGGTATCGAGGGTTCTGCCGGCCGGAGGTGAGATCGAGCAGACAGGTTATTACAGCGTTACTGATAATCTCCTTTTCATAAACCCGGATGATTATGGATTCGGCAATCCACTGCCGATTTCAATGAAGGGATTCCTGGTTAACAAGGACCTGGTCATAATATCAGCCCCCCGACCGTTCCCATCTTTCGATGCCCTGGTGCCCATCGAGGACGGAATCCAGGTCGAACACTTCAAGCAGGTCATTTAGCATTGAGATTAACATGGATTTTGAATCGGTTTCACTGACCGAAAGCGAGCTGAGGCTCAAGAGGAGCCTCGATGCACTCACAGAAGCATACGGACCGGCATTCATAGACTCCGACCCCGTCAGCTATCTCCACCGATACGAGGATCCGGCTGATATAGAGATTGCCGGTTTCATCGCCGCGTCCCTCGCATACGGCAGGGTGGCTATTATCAAACGGTCGCTGGAATTCGTGTTTGATGTGATGGGGGAGACCCCGAAGAGGTTCATCGAGCATTTCGACCCGCACCTTCACGGGAAGCCTTTCGACGGATTCGTTCATAGGTTCACCAGGGGGAAGGACATGGTCTCGCTATTTGTCCTGCTCGGTCAGATGGTTAGGGGATGGGGAAGCATCGAGGGCTTCATGTGTAACGGGAAAAACCCGACGCGGGATGTAGGCAGGCTGTTGAGCTCATTCTCTTCGAGGGCACTTTCCATGAATGTGGCTGGCCTCTACCCCGGAGGTGTGATTCCCGACGATGCTGGTGTAAGGTTCTTTTTCCCTTCCCCTTCGAATGGGAGCGCTTGCAAGCGGCTAAATCTCTTTCTCCGCTGGATGGTAAGGGGGCCTGACGGGGTAGACCTGGGCATCTGGCGAAACTTAAAGCCCGCTGATCTCGTAGTACCTATGGATGTACACATAGAAAGAATCTCGGTGTTTCTGGGGCTGGTAGGCGGGAAGGGGAGCTCCTGGAGAAAGGCGGTGGAAATCACGAATCGTCTGAGAAGGCTTGACGCCACCGACCCGACTAAATATGATTATGCATTGACGAGACTTGGAATAATGGGGTTGTGTCAGGGAGGCAGAAAGAAACTCAATTGCATCGAATGCCCGCTTTCAATGCACTGCATATACGGACCTGATTCCGGGAAGGAGGAAGTCTGATGCACGTATTGCCATTTTTATTCTTGACGATCTTTGTAGGATTTGCAGCCTTCTTCATCATGATCCATCTGGGAATGGCATTCTTCAAGTCGCTGTTCTGGATTATTACGCTCCCTTTTAAGATTCTAATAGGGTTTCTAGGACTGCTACTTTGGCTCCTGTTTTTGCCACTGAAGATACTGCTCCTTTTCATCCTCGGAATCACCGGTCTATTCGCGATCCCCATCGTGGCAAGCATCCTGTTTTTGCTCGGCCTCCTCTGGATAGCCTGCTGAGAGAGAACGATTATTTCAAGAGCGACTCTTCTGGGTGAATTTTCTTTCCCCTGCCTCCGGTCAATGCCAGTCTACAGGTATGCAATGATCGGTCCCTGAAACGGGCCAGGCTTATTATACTGGCTTACTTGAAAATCAACTCCCGTGTAATCTTGCTCCCCATGATTTTTCGAATCTCACCCAGATTCGTCATGAGTGCATCCTGCTCGTCCTCAGGTCCTATCGTCTTGTTAGCTATTGCCATGAATTTCTCTTCGAGTCCATCGAGGGCCGCCATGTTCTTGAGCTCGACCATGAGCATGAGATCCCAATCATCCCTGGTCGCAGCGGAGCCGGAAAGAATCTTGTAGGATAGGATGAGATCCTCTTTCTTCCCCTCATCCAGCACCTTCTTCCAGTTTGTCTGGAGATTCTTGAGGTACTTCAATCCCATACCCGGCTTCGTCTTTACGAATGTCACCTGCCATACAGAGCCTTCCGTGTAGGGAAGCTCCTGTGCAAAGCTCTCGATCGAGAAGCTAAGAAATAGAAAACCGAGAATTGCAAAAACAGCCCATGAACGCTTCATCATGCCCTCCTTCTGTCATGTTGGAACTCACAAGTTGGGGTCAGCAAAACCAAGCAGACAGGTCGCCGGTGAATATTACCCTTGTGGGAGAGAACTGTCAATGAAAATCGAATCCATGCAGAGACCATCGATGAGTCTGCTTCGCCGAAGTGAATGTTGATAGAATGAAGAGGTTAAATAAATTGACCGACTATGAATGATGCTATCCGAATATCCCGGGGAACCTCTTGTGGAGTTCAGCGACCGTCTTTTCGGTAGCGCCGAGGTTCTCCTTTACCACCTCCAGGGCCTTTTCTCCCGCTTCCTTCCTCCAGCTTTGCCTCTCGAGGATGTCAACGAGGAGGTTCGCGAGACCGTCAGATCTCCTGACCTCGAAGGCCGCTCCTTTCCGTAACATAAGCGCGGCTTCCCTTGAACCTGACCACTGAGGGCCGATGAATACCGGCACACCGAAACAGGCGGGTTCCATGACGTTGTGCACGCCGGAACCAAAGCCCCCTCCGACATAAGCGATCGCACCGAGGGAGTATACATGTGCGAGAAAGCCCACTTCATCGACAAGGGCCACATCGATGCTCTGAATCAGATTAGGGTCCTGCTTGAGTTGTGAGTATCTCTGTACGGAGAGCGAGTGTTCACAGGCCTGTGCCTCCACATTGGAAAGTTGCGATTCCCTGATCTCGTGTGGAACGAGAATGAGCTTGAGATCTCCGTGCTTCTCTCTGGCTTGTGCATAAGCAGGTATGAGCAATTTATCGTCATCAGGCCAGGTACTCCCTGCCACCAGCACTTTTCCTTTAAGCTTGAGCGGTGCGAGGATCGCGTGGTCGAGGGCAGGCGAGTGCGCTCTTTGATACGTCTGATCGTAGCGCATGTCCCCCGTGACCACTATGCAGTCCGGGTCGACATCTAGCTTCATATAAAGGGTGGCATCCTCCTCTGTGGAGGCCCCCACGAAATCGAAGTGCCTGTGTACGCTTCGGTATAGCGATTTCGCCCCGAACCTCAGTCTTCCAGAACGCTCGTGAAGCGTAGCGCCCACGATGGCAAGCTTGACTCCCATCCGCGAGGATTCCCACACCAGGTTGGGCCATATGTCATACCTGGAGAAGAGGATGGCGTTCGGCTTGAAAGTGGTGAGCATCTGATGGACGCTGCGCCTTCTGTCGCCGGGCAGATAGAATGCCATGTCCTTGTGTTCACATGAAGTGGCGAGGTCTTCGGCCGATGGCGAGAAAAAAGTCAAAAGGAACGAACCTCGGCTGTGCATCTGATGTAGCTTCTCAAGCAGTGGTTTTATCTGCAAGAGTTCCCCCGCTGAAGCAGCATGAAACCATAAACGCGGCTCTTTCCCCTTCGTCTTCTGAACCGATCCGGCAATCGTCGCCAGGGTCTGCTTCTGCCCCTTCCTCGCAAGTCCTGCCTTGTCGCTCCAGAACGAGGTGACAAAAAGGGCCGCCTCGATGGATGGGACACCAAGCGTATTGTAAAGGATCGGCCAGGCTGATTTCTCTCTCATTATGCAGTAACACCCCTTCTCTCTTCGAGAAGCTCCAAGACCTTCTCAAGCACCTGGTCAGGCGCAATCTTCATCATGCAGTCATGGGTACCTACGGGACAGACTTCGCCCCCCTTCGTAGTACACGGCCTGCATGGAAGATCGACTTCCACAATCGAGAACCTGTCACCGTTCGGGTAGAAGCCGAGTTCTCTGCTTGTAGGCCCGAAGATCGCCAGTACCGGTGTTCCTACGGCAGCGGCAAGATGCATCAGCCCTGTATCGTTTGTCACGAGAACAGCAGATCTCGCGAGTACAGCAGCCGCCTCCATTATGGTGGTCTTTCCCGCGAGGTCTCTCACGGGCGCCTCGATACGTTCGGCAACGCTGGCGCAGAGCGTCCCATCTTCAACGCTTCCGATGAGTATCGTCTTCAAACCCGTCACTTCACCCAGCCGGGTTCCCAGTTCAGCGAACCTCTCCGCCGGCCACATCTTTGTGTGCCATTTAGCCCCTGGAGCAAGAGCCAGGTATGGTTTCCTGGCCAGGGCCGATTCTTCAACCGGGACGGTTTCGCCGCGCAGGAGTCTCTCTGCATCTTTAAGGGCTCCGGGCGACACCTCTATTGAAGGCCTGATAGGGGCAGTATGTCCAGCCAAAACCGGGATGCAGTCGAGATACCGATCTCCGGCGGTGGGCCACGTGCCGCCTTTGCCGACCTTCCATTTCACCAAAAAGAACCGGCGCAGGCCATTCTTCCTTATTTTCCTGGTTTGCCCGGATGGAACGATAAGCCTTGTGAGAATGCTCCGAATGCTCCCGTGGAGATCTATAATGAACCTGTAATGCTCCTTCCTGAGTGTCAACGCCGTCTTGAAGAGCCCACCCAGGCCGGTTCCGGCATCGTAGGGAATCACCCGATCGACCGCTTCGAAACTCCGTACGATATCACAATAATCGGATCTCGTGAGGTAGTGTATCTCACAGTGAGGGAAGCTCCCTTTGAGAACCCTTGTGGCCGGCTCGGTGAGGACGATGTCGCCGAGGGATGAGAACCGTAAAATGAGAATCGGTCCGCTCCTCGATGTACCCTGGGTATTCAAAACAATTCCAGTTGCTTTTGAGCGGGTTCTGGTTTTATTCCCCTGTCGAGGAATTTTCTCAGGTTCTGGAAGTCCTCCCTTACCTTATCCATCATATTCCCTTTGTGCAAGGCCGCCGCAGGATGAAGCATCGGGAATATGAAACATCCTTCCGCCTCCTGAACCTGTCCTCTGATCCTGGTTATACTCACCGAGCGTCCCAGGAGTGTCCGGGTAGCGTGATTACCAAGGGTACAGATCACATCAGGCTTAATTATGTCGATCTGCCTGGACAAAAACTGCCTGCACGTCTCGATCTCCTCTGAGAGAGGATCCCTGTTGTCGGGAGGACGGCACTTCACGATGTTCGTTATGTATACGTCTGACCGCCTGAGTCCTATCTCTCCAAGGAACTGGCTCAACAGTTTTCCCGCGGAACCTACGAATGGGAGACCCTGCACATCTTCATGAAATCCAGGGGCTTCGCCGACGAACATCACCCGCGCACCTTCGTCCCCGTCTCCGATCACTATATTCGTCCTGCTAGCCGATAGGGTGCAACGCTTACAATCGCCGATCTCCTCCCGCAGCTTTTCCAATTTGTTCTGGTCATCTGGTTGCTGCACTCATACCTCCGCGAAATTGATGCGAACGAAGCAATAAATTCCCTCTGGGGTGAGACTACCCAATTATTCAATTACTATACCGGCTGGTTTCCTTTGTCAAGCATGAAAAAAGTCTCTGAAAAAGCCACCCGGAGCGGAGTGCCTCTTTTCTTCTAACCCTGCCCGAATTGGCCAAAGAGGGCTCTTACCTCACCGAGTTCCTGCTCGGTCCTGTCATCACTCCATCCGAGCTCCCTCTTCATGATGTGGGCACAGGCGGTGAGCGCCTCCTCACCGGGGAACCCGGTAGATCCCAGTTCGGTCCTTCTCATCACCACATCTGCGAGCTTCACCGCCATTTCCTCGCGTACACCATGGAGGACCTGAATTCTCGTGACGGGGCTGGAAGGTGTGATCAAATCGTAAGCATGCGGGTCTTCTGCATGTTTCAGAACATCCGTATACCTCGATCCGTAACAGTGGAGGATGTGATCGAAAGAATCATCTCCGATATCCGGTGGCTTTTTCCTTCTGCTCTGGGATATGAAATCGTCGAAGCTTTCGATGTCGCCACCGTATATTGGCCGCCTGGCGGACACCGAAGTCGTTGGACTGAAACCGAGCTTTTTGAACACGTGATCAATCGCCTTTTCCGAGACACCCCTCGCAGTGGTGTATTTTACTCCAAGTACAGACACGAGACCCCCTATACCATCCTCAAGTCCGTGGTCATAGATCCTGTAATGCTTGACGAGATCCACCGCGTTTTTTCGTAAACTTCCGGGTGTCATTGGCAGAAGGCCGCCATATGTAAAAAGCACATCGTCTCTTTTGAGGGCGAGTGCCGGATGGGCACTGTTTACCTCATCGAGGAATTGAATGATGTCATCGTCAGTCACCGAGAAATCATCCGGGGAGCCATCGTAGTAGAGGTGAGTGGTGCCGATCAGAGTGTGGTTCCTCCACGGCACGGTGAAGATATACCTGGAACCCGTCTGGACTATCCTGCCCGCCACTTTGTAAGTGTGGCTGCTCGGGAAGCCTACCGCATGATCCCTGAATATCTGTTTCACAACGATGTTCATTGCTTTCGAGGGGTATACCCTCTTTTTCTTCGCCTTTGGGCCCACAGCTGCGATGATCTCATCCAGCCACGGCCCGCTCATGTTGAGGGTCACCTTCGCTCTGATGTCGAATTCCTGGCCGGTTAGCAGGTCCTTTGCGGTGATGCCCTTCACCGCCCCGCCTTCAGTTATGAAACGGACAGCTTCGACATAGTTGGCGACTGCGGCTCCGGCTTCGGTGGCCGACAGGAGGAAGGAGAGGAGCAAACGCTCACTGCTGTACATCTGGCAATCATACCAGGTCACAGCCCCGGTCAATCCCTCTTCTTTGATACCCGGGATGAGCCGTATGCACTCATTCCTGGAAATGCTTCTGCCGGCCGGCAATTTTTTCGATGGATCGAGCCCTCTGTTCCTGTCGAAACCGACACAATCGGCGATCTTGAGTGCTACTGTGAGGGCTTCCTTCCCCTTCTTCATGTGGCCGTATGTCGGCAGTAGGAATGGGAGTGGATCAACCAGGTGAGGAGCGATTCGAAGAAGCGTGCTGCGCTCTGTGATGGATTCCCGCATCCTTGAGAAATCCAGCTGTTGAAGGTACCTGAGGCCGC
>JBHIFB010000048.1:0-22366 GCA_046760905.1 Candidatus Glassiibacteriota bacterium
CAAACCTTATAACTCTCATGTCACTGGGAAGAAGATTCGCCCCCTCATCGATAGAGGTTGCACTGTACACACCAATCAAAGGATCATTAGCCTCTCATTCCACATTTAAGGAGCTCTGCGAGAGTGCTTACCGCCTGGGGAAGTCTGTAGTTCCCGTTGTTCCTCACCCCGTGACCTGGAGGGTACATGCCGGTCATTATGGTTGCGTGAGAGGGGAGGGTGAGCGGTGCCGGAGTGAGTGCGCTTCCCGATGTCCTCTTGCCGATGAGATAGACAAGGATGAGGCTGCCCAGCCCAAAGAGGAGAGAGAGGTAGCGCAATGACAGGATCAGGAAGGAGTCGAATGACACTGTGTCGTGGGAGGGGCGGTGGAAGAGAGAAACTGCTTTTGTGAAAAGGAAGCCGACGTACATGTAGAGGGAGGGATACTTGTAGACCCCTGGGTCCATCTCCCCTTCTCAGAACCTCTTCAATGGATTCAGGAATTCCTTCTCTTCAGCCTTGAAGTGCGTCTGGGGAAGCCCGAAGTGAATGCCGGTTATCGTCACGTGGAAGAAGGCAAAGAGAATGGCTCCGAGGGAGAAGAGGAGAATGAGTGAATGAATTCTTGACATCGTGTGAAACCCGATTCCAGGAACCATGAGAATCCGTGCCTGACTGCCCGCTTTACCGATTTAATATAAGAGAGATAAGATAAATGAGCAAGAAGGGTGCCATACGAGGATAAGTAGTGACACTGTCCTCTTTGCCGTGGCTACTCAGTGAGCCCGTATGCGGCCTTGATCGTCTCCCACGCTTCCTCGGCTGTCTCGACGTAGGAAAAGAGGTCAAGATCCTCCGGAGAGATCGTTCCCTCCTCGACCATCGCGTCGAAATTGATGATTCTATCCCAGTACTCCTGTCCGAAGAGAAGCACGGGGATCTGTTTCACCTTCCTGGTCTGTATGAGTGTGAGTGTCTCGAAAAGCTCATCTAGCGTGCCAAATCCCCCGGAAAACACCACGAGCGCCCGGGCTCGCAAGAGGAAATGCATCTTCCTGATGGCGAAGTAGTGGAACTGGAAACTGAGTTCCGGTGTCACATAGGCGTTTGGACGTTGCTCGAACGGAAGAACGATATTGAGGCCAATACTCTTGGCACCCACCTCGAAAGCGCCACGGTTCGATGCCTCCATTATCCCCGGTCCGCCGCCGGTGATGATGACGAAGCTGCATCGGGAGGATGTCTGGCAGGTGCTTGAAATGAGAACGGCAAGTTTACGAGCCTCCTCGTAGTACCGTGACTTGACCACGATCCGTCGTGCAATCGACAGAGCCCTGGCGCAGGACTCATCAGAAGGGTTTCTATGGATAGTAAAATCTAAAGCTTCACTTTCTTCTATGTTTCGATTCTAATGATTCATAAGTGAATGTCAAGCTCATGTAACTGGGATCTGTTCAAAGAACGGCATCCTATAGTCGGTAAGTACACCGGAGACACAAGGAAACCAACCTCCTGCCGGCGCTTGACAAATATTCAGGGATGGAGTAAAATGGGGTTGTAAACCACATGACATGAGAAAAGGAGTAATCATCATGAAATGGAAAACTCTGCTCTTGATAATCTCGCTTACTGTTCTTTTCACACCAGGATTGTTCGCAATAAAATCTGTGCCTGTAATCCCTCTCGAGAACACACCTTCCTGGATCTCGGGCGATCAGTACAACTATACCACAGGCGCTGCACTGGCAGATATGGATAACGATGGCTGGCTCGATTTCATCGTTTCAAACGGCAATGATATGAGCCGCCAGAAAGTGGCGATATATTACAACAACGGAGATGGCACATTCCCCACGATGCCTAACTGGACATCACTCGAGGTCGAATACCATGGACACCTCTCCGTTGGGGACATCGATAAGGACGGCTGGAATGACCTCGCAGTATCCGTATTTCTCGGACCAGGTGGCTTCAGCGAGGAAGGCTGGGTAAAGGTCTATATGAATGACGGTACCGGCGAACTGGAACGAATCCCCTCCTGGATATCCTCCGACACATTTTTCAGTTTCCGGTGTTCTTTGGGCGATGCTGATGGAGATGGTGACCTCGACCTCGCCGTCGCCACCGGAGAATCTTACTACCACGGTCCCAATCCCACGCCCAACAGGATCTACTATAACGTTGACGGCGAGCTTGAATCTACGCCCGGATGGCTCTCCGATGACCTCGACCACAGCTTCGACGCAGCCTGGGGGGATGTCGACAACGATGGGGACCTGGACCTCGCCTTTACCAATTCCGGGGATCCGAACAGGCTTTATGTTAACGAGGGCGGCATAATCGAGACCACAGCGAGCTGGAGCTCGACGGACGGATCTCAGGATGGAAATACGCTGACCTGGGGAGACGTTGACGGTGATGGATGGCTGGATCTAGCCGTGGCTGATAATTATCAACTTGGAGGCACCGGACACTTTAAGGTCTACTTCAACGATGGAACAGGAACGCTCCAATCGAATCCGGGCTGGCAATCGAATACATCGGGATACGGCTCGGCGGTTTCCTTCATGGACGTCGATCGGGATGGTGATTCTGATCTCGCGGCAGGCAGGTGGTGGTCTCAGGCCAGGATATATGAGAACACCGGAAACACTCTCACAACGACCCCCGCCTGGGTATCGACCACAAACAGCGTCATTGAGGCGATGGTTTGGGGTGATGTGGACAGAGATGGGTTGAGGGTGACTGTTAACGAAGCGCACATCGCTGACGGCGTTAAGAAGGTCTTCTACCTCCAACATCCTCCTGTGCATTCTATCATGTGGGTAAGAGTGGGGAATTCCTTCATACCCAGCAGCGCCTACTGCTACGATCCCGCAGCCGGCTGGATAAGCCTCTCATTTGCACCGGAATCGGGGGAAAAGGTAAAAGTTACATACAAACATACGACCTCTCCAGACCTGGGAGTGAGCAACTGGGATCCCGATGAAGGTAACTTCCTGTTCTATCACGATGAAGTTTCGCCCGCTGCGATGGGTCATAAGATAGCTATCCCCGGTCCATGATCGCATGTTAAAGCATCGGCTAAAAGAGTTGTGGCGCAGCCGGCTGGAAAGTGGAATCAACTGGTTAGAGATGTGGCTTTCTCTGCCCGGGCCTTGATTCTTTTTACAAGCCTCTCGAGTTCTGGCGGGTAGTTTTCCTCTTCCGCCCTTTGCAGGACCTCCTCATCCGAGAGCGCGAATTCCTTCTCTATCCTGTCCCTGATAGTTGGCCCGGAGTTGTATACGCAGAATGGGTATATCTTCCCGTCCGGCGATGCGTAATGGATAACGCACCGTTTCACCCTCTCGATGTCGTAGTTGTATGAGTCCATGAAGTGCATCCCTGCGACGAGAAGAGTCTTGTATGTGTACTTTCCATCCATGTCACCCCTGCCCTTGGATTTATCGACGAATCCCTCGAGCGTCTGGAGAAATCGCATGAATGTGAGCCCTTCGGGCGCCCGGTCTTCATGGAAGTGTTTCCTCAGGGAGTTGAAGACTTTCGCCTTCGTCATGCTGTTTATCCTGGATATAAAACCCCCGCTTCTAGCCAGCTTGTCCATATCCCTGTACATCTCACCAATATCCATGAATCTCGTAACCGGCACGCCCTTCTTGTTCTCGTCAACGAACAGATACGTTCCAATCGAGCAATGGGAGTGGCATGTCAGGGTTACTGTCTCCTCACCCCTTATCTTGCCGAGAAGACGTGAGAACGGTGCCGTACTGTTGAGAGGGTACCAGTCTCTGTACATCTCGGCTATCCCAGTCTGTTCTTCGATGCAGCGTGCGAGGTCTGTGAGGGTGAATCGTTTCTCTTGCCTCTCCTTGTAAGATATCCTTCCCGTGAAAGTGACAGGTTGATAGCTGATACCGCTCATCACATCTATATTCTCGAGGGCGAATTCAAGAATCTTACCGACCTGGAGGTCGTTCACCCCCTTCACGATAGTGGGCACGAAGACGATTTTCATACCTGCTTCTCGGATGTTTTCTATCGCCTTCAGCTTCTTATCGAAGACAGGCTCGCCTCGAGTCTTCATATAAGGTTCCTCGCCTATACCATCGAATTGTAGATAGATACTGTGTAATCCCGCCTCAGCGCAGCGCATGGCGAAATCCCTGTCGGCCAGCTTCAACCCGTTCGACGCTATTTGTATGTGAGTGAATCCAAGCTCTTTTGCCTTTCTCACTACTTCCAGAAAATGGGGGTAAACGAGCGGTTCTCCACCGGAGAACTGGAGTAACCTGCACGCAACCGGCTTCTCGTTGCGGAGGTTCTTCATCATCTGAACAACCTGTTCATAGGACGGTTCGAACAAGCTCCCCGAGGCGTTAGCATTGGCGAAGCATATAGGGCATGTGAGATTGCAGCGGTTTGTGAGGTCAATGTTCGCCAGACTTGTATGGCTTGTATGAATGTTGCATAGGCCGCAGTCATCAGGACAGTTTACTGCGTCTTTCACATGGGGATTTGAAATCCCGCAGTTATCACCGAAATCCCATTCTTCCATCTGCAGATAGAGTTTCGTGTCAGACCAGATAATATCTTTTATCTCGCCGTGCTCTGGGCATTCCTTCACCATCATGACTCGGCCGTTCTCATCATAAAGGATCGCCGGGATCACCCTGATGCACTCAGGACATATGGATTCTGTTTGCTTCGGCAATCCTTTCTTCTTGGGAGCAATGGGGGTACCCAGGTAGGTACTCGCCGGTTGAGCTGGCTTATAATTTTTCATTCCCATTTTCCGGTCCTTTCTCAGATGATTATCCCTCTTAATCCATCCCAACGAAAAGAGCAAGAAGTATTCCATATATACACCTAAGGTTTGGCATTTTTTAATAAAATATAATCTATTGAAATAATGTTAATTAGAGTTAATATTTAAAGTATTTTGTGAAGAGAATTTGAGCTCACCGGTTTGAAATTTTCCGATATTCACTGGATTATGTACTAAAATGACACATATTATTCTAATTAATTCAGGAAGGGTATCATTTCAATACAAATACACTAAAAACAACCAATAAAATGTGTCGTTATGACACCTATTCAGCTCTTTTCTCTATTCGTTCGAGCCTTCTGTATAATGTCTTTCTCCCTATTTTGAGTATTTCCGCCGCTTTCTTTTTCACACCTTTCACGGAGGTGAGTGTTTCCATGATTATCCTATCTTCAGCCTCCTGGAGCGGTACCCCGATCTCTATATCTATTGTCCTCTCTTTGAGAGCCTCGTCGGCATTTCTCACCGACTCAGGCAGATCCCTCTCCGTGATAAGCCTGCCCGCGCACATCACCACAGCTCTTTCGATTGCATTCTCCAGTTCTCTGACATTGCCTGGCCAGTCATACGCTTTTAAGAGTCTCATAGCGTTTTCGGCAATTCCCACAATATAATTGTTGCTCTTCGCCCGGTAGACCTGGAGGTAGTGATTCACCAGAAGCGGGATATCCTCCTTCCTTTCCCTCAGGGGAGGGAGCGTTATCGGGTATACGTTGAGCCGGTAAAAAAGATCCTTCCTGAACTTCCCCTTATCCACCTCCTCCTCGAGGAACTTGTTTGTCGAGGCGATGACCCTGACATCAGTTTTAATTGTTCTCCTTCCGCCGACTCTCTGAAACTCCCCGTTCTGGAGGACTCTCAGCAGCTTCACCTGCGCCGACTGGCTCATTTCGCCCACCTCATCCAGAAACAGGGTCCCTCCATTGGCCTGCTCGAACTTCCCTATCCGCATGGACTTCGCACCGGTGAAAGCCCCCTTCTCATGACCAAAGAGCTCCGATTCAAGAAGCGTCTCCGGGATTGCCCCGCAGTTGATCTTTACATAGGGCATATCCTTCCGGGGATTGTTTTCCTGTATCAAATCGGCTATGAGCTCTTTACCCGTGCCGCTCTCCCCCTGCACCAGAACCGTAGTCGGCCCGCTCGCTACGTGCAGGGCCATTTCTATGCACCTTCTCAGCTTCTCGTTATTCCCTATGATTCTCTCGCTGGCTGATCTCCCCCTAAGCTCCTGTCTCAGCCTCACCACCTCGGAACTCAACCGGTTGTTTTCAAGCGTCGTCGTGAGCTGGTTTCTTATTCCCTCCACGAGATTGTGTTCGTAGGTAGAGGCGCTGTAATCCTCCTTCGTCCAAACGAGACTCATCAATCCAAAGAGCTCCTTCTCGAAATAAATCGGAACGAAGAAACACGATCTGCCTTCAGCGAGTGTATTCAGCATGAGATTGGAAAGCTTGCTCCCATCGTTTTTCTCGAGGAAAAGGGTCTCCCTCCCAAGCAATGCTTTTCTCAATTCCGGCTCCCGGCCTAGCGGTATGCCTCCCTTACGATGTATCTTCACCCCCCCTCTCTCGACTTGCATGAAAGTCGTGATCAGGAGCGAATCGCTGGTTCGATCAACGACTCCTATCATCGAGATATCAGCTCTGAGTAAGTCAAGAGACTTCCGCGCTATGAATTCCGATATGTCTCCGAAGTCCATCTTCGAACTGAGGTTGGTTGCTATTTCCAGCAGTATCTTAGCTATTTCAACTTCCTTCTCCTTCTCGAGGTACAGTTGAGTGTATTCGAATCCGATAGCGACCTGCTTCGCCAGGGACTCGACGAATTCGATCTCGTGAACGCTGAAATCTCGCTTCGTCCTCGTATAGTGAATACCGAGTATCCCACGCACTTCCCCTCTGTGAGCGATAGGCACGATGAGCAGTGATCGCGTGGCGAGCTTTTGGGCCAGGCCCCTGAAAATATCAGGATATTTCTCATCACCCGTGTCGTTGATCGCGATGGGAGCCAGTTTCTTCCGGGCAAATTCGACCAGGAAGTCCTTCTCGGCCGGAATGATAAGATTCAGGCTCGAGGGGACGGACTCATCTCGCCTGAACTCGTAGTCTATCTTCATCTTCTCATGCTCTGTGAACACGAGGAGATCACAACGGCAGGCACCCATCATCTTCCCTATCTCATTAACCGTACCCTGGAGAAACCTGTCGAGATCGATCGGGCTGCCTATGTGTGAGACGATCCGATCCAGCGTTACCTCTCGAGCCTCATATAGCTTGATGCGACTCGTGGCGATCGCCCTATTCCTTTCCTGCTTCATCTCCATTTTTCTCTTCCTCGAACCTTGCCGTGAAAGAATGGTATCCTCTCCCTAGCCAGAACCTTCTCTCGCTTATCTCGAGCATCGATTCCCTGGCGAGCTCCTTTATGAACCTGTCCGGAGCATCGAGACCGTCAGAGAGGATCTCGAGTGCCCGCATACTCCCGGAGAGTGCAAATCGTGTTAGGGATTCAACCGCGAGCGAACGTTCGTCCTCACTCCACATACCGCAATGAATCCTCTCGTGCATGACAGATTCCAGGTAATCGATCGCTCCCTCCTGGCCATTTGTCGCAAGGGCGCGTATGGCCTCTTCCCTGATCGCCCTGCTTTTTTCCTCATCCTCCATCTCGAAACTTCGCTCTATCTGAGAAATGAGCGGTTCGATGCAATCGGGCAGCTTGAGATGCCCGAGACATTCGATTACCCCGATCCTTATTTCAGCAGCTCCCTTCTCGAGTAAATTAAGCAGCGGCTCCAGGAGTTTCTTTTCCCCCTCAAGCCATTTTACCGCGTAGATCGCCCGCTTCAGACTCGCGAGGTCACCATGGGAGCTACTCTCGAGGTCTTTGAGGCAGAGGTCGAACACCCTTTTCTTCTGTGTCTTATCGAGCTCCATATCACCTCTTGTATTGCTTCGACCGGCCGGCTGCAGTTTTCCGAGCAATCGCCTGAGCCGGATTGATATATCCCTTCGACTCTACAGCAGATCAGTCCTCCCCTTCACTTTCAGAAGATTGACCGCCTCCCTCACCCTCTGGGAGGATTTCCTTTCACAGAGAAGTATCGCGTCATCTGTACTCACGGCAATCAAGTCTTTGACACCGATCATTACCACGAGTTTTCCTTGAGCATCGACGTAGCATCCCTGTGAATCAATTGAGAGTAGATCCCCTCTGAAAACAGCATTCCCATCGCCGTCTGTATCGATGAGCTCGTATGCACTCTGCCAGCTTCCCACATCGCTCCATCCGTAGTTTCCTTCGATCATGAAGACATGCTCTTCCTTTTCCATCACACCGTAGTCGATTGAGACCGGCTCGACATTTCTGAAAAAGTCATTGAGGCATTCCTCTTCCCGGTCTGTGCCCAGGCCCCTCGACAGCTTCTCGAGTGCACGGTGCATATCCGGCATATGTGTCGCGATAGATTCCAGCATCTTCCCTACAGGAGAGATGAAGATCCCCGCGTTCCAGTAATAATCCCCTTCTTCCAAAAACCTCTTCGCGGTCTCGTAATCGGGTTTTTCCGTGAATGAATCAACCCGCAGAGCACACCCCCCCGAAGGTGATGTGACCGTCTCGGTCGTGTGAATGTATCCGTAGCCGGTCTCAGGATGCTCGGGCGTTATCCCCACAGTGAGAATCGCTTCCATATCCACGGCGAAATCAACAGCCATCTTAACCACCTCACGGAACCTGTCGACTTCTTTTACGAAATGGTCGCAAGGGAGCACTACTATAGATGCGCCCTCATCGATTCTTGAAATAACTGCACTCGCGTAGCCGATACAGGGGGCGGTGTTCTTGCCCACAGGTTCAAGAAGTATATTATCGGGAGGAATTTCCGGAAGCTCACATCTTATGAGACTCTCATACTTTCTGCCGGTTACGATGAACACTCTCTCCTTTGGGATCACGGGGACGATTCGTTCGAATGTTTCCCTTAGAAAGCTTTTGCCGAGCCCCATCGAGAGGAACTGTTTCGGCTTCTTTTCCCTGCTGAGGGGCCAGAACCTGGTGCCGACTCCACCTGACATAATAACTGCATACACTCTGCCGCTCATACCCTAGATGGCCTTCCAGTCTACAAATGGATATTTCATCAATGCTTCCCTGAAGAGCTCTCTTATTTCCCTGAAACCCTCCTGGTCGCGTGCTTCGAATCTGAGAACGAGGACCGGTTGGGTGTTTGAAGCACGAAGGAGGCCCCAGCCTTCATCTATGACCACTCTCACCCCATCTATATCAATCACATCGAAGCGTTTGGTCAACTCCGAGCCCACATCCCGCACGACCCTGAATTTCTCATCATCGGGGCAATCGATCCTTATCTCGGGTGTTGAGATGTATTTCGGGAACCCATCTAAGAGGGAAGATACTTTTCCTCTATGGCGTGATATTATCTCACATAGTCTCAGAGAGGCGAAGATGGCGTCATCGAAACCATAATAATCGTCCGCAAAGAACATGTGACCGCTCATCTCACCACCGATCTTGGCGCCGAGCTCCTTCATCTTAGCCTTGAGGAGCGAGTGGCCCGTCTTCCACATGAAGGGATTCCCGTTGTGTTTTTTCAGGTACTCAAGCAGGCCCTGTGAACATTTAACATCGAAGATTACAGTGGAACCAGGGTGCCGCGTCAGGGTATCGGCGGCGAAAATCGCAAGCAGCTTATCACCGAAGATCACGTCCCCGTTCTCATCAACCGCCCCTATTCTGTCCGCATCGCCGTCGTAACCCACTCCCACCTCGGCACCTGTCTCTGTGACCTTCTCAGAAAGATCCCTCATGTACTCCTCGATGGTCGGGTCAGGAAGGTGATGAGGAAAATTACCATCTGGTTCACAGTATAAACCTATGACCTCGCAACCCAGATCCCTGAAAAGACCGAGGGCGATTTTCCCGGCGGTGCCGTTTCCCGCATCTATCACCAGCTTGACCTCACGAGCCAGCTTTATCCTGCTTTTCACATCGGCAAGGTAGTCCGGAATGATGTTCATTTCCCGCTTCCCCCCCTGCCCCCGTCTCAGGATCCCGCTCTTGGCTACCCTGTATATTTCCTTTATTTCATCACCGTAAATTGTGGTTATTCCCCTGGTTATCTTCAAGCCATTGAATTGGATCGGATTGTGGCTTCCTGTGACCATGACACCTGCACCCGTGCCCAGCTTCAGCACCGAATAATACAAAAGGGGCGTCGGGACGGTAGCTATATCCACAACATCCATTCCCGATCCGTTCAGGCCCCTCACGAGGGCTTCCTTTATCCTCGGCGAGCTCAACCTCACATCCATCCCCACCACACATTCCTCGACCCCGTCATCGGTCAGCACTGTTGCCAGGGATCTGCCGATCAGTTCAATTACCTCGTCTGTGAGGTCGGTTTCAGCGACTCCTCTGATATCATATTCTCTGAAGATGAGAGGATTTAGCTCGGTATGCATGAGTTCTCCAGCATTTAATGCTTCGGCTCAGGGAGCCGGTGCGAGATTAAAATCCGCATGGGAAAATTCCCAACACGGGGATCGAAATGCGGCTCAGAATCGTGGCAGGGGGTAGTTCTCTGAGCCGTTTTTATTGACCCCCAGACTGCAATTGAATATAATATTATAACGATATTTTCCCGAAGGCAAGAAAGAGAGGAGAAGAAAACATGAAATATATATATCGCACAGCGTTTTACTTGACTCTACTGGCGATGTTCGCCTCTTCGCTCCATGGACAGGAGGCCAACTGGGTCAGCATCGGTCCGGGAGGCTGTACAATAACATCGGTCATAGAAGACGCTTCAGACAGTTCTCTTCTGTATATAACGACGAAATCTTCCGGCTTCTATAAGAGCACAGACGGAGGAGAGAGCTGGATTAGGAAAGAGGATGGACTGCCCCTTTCGAGGATAAACAACGTGGTCCAGAATCCGGATGAGCCGCTCAGGTTGTATCTGGGGACTGAAAGGGGAGTGTATAAAAGCATAGACCGGGGCGAAAGCTGGACTCTCGCTAGTGGCACCGAGATGGATACGACTCTCTCATTCCTCATCGCCATCGACCCAATCCTGCCTGCGAGACTCTTTGCGGCGGGGATGACCAATGGAGTGTTCCGGAGCACTAATTTCGGCGAGGCGTGGACGACAGTAAGCGCAGGCCTCCCGCCTCTCAATTATGCAGACATAACGGTGGATCCGAATGTGAACACGAGGGCCTACGCCTCATCGGAGCAACAGGGGATGTTCCGGACGATCTTTTCGGGCGATTTCTGGCAGCAAGAGATAGAGGGGCTCACGAATACGAATCAGAGATCTTTCCTTGCTGTCCCGACGACGGAAGATCTGATCTTTACCGGAACAACCTCAGGTGGATTCTTCAGAAGCACGAGTGCCGGTGATCTGTGGTCGCAGGTGGGGGCAAACCTGCCTGCGGTTGATATCTCCGCTCTCGCTCACCTGAATTCCGAACCGGAAATGATTCTGGCAGGGACTAAGGGCCGGGGGATATATGTGAGCACGGACAACGGGGATTCGTTCACGCAATTCTCTGACATCCTCTCCCACCATCGAATCAACTCTCTCTTCACAGCGGGAGAGAATCGCATATACGCAGGCATGGAAAAAGACTGCCTCTTCATGTCAGGAGATGGAGGGCAGACGTGGACATACTCTTTCCGTGGCCTTTCCGGGGGTTACATCTCAGCGATGGCGATATCAACGGAGGAGCCTCAGTATTTCTACACGGGACTCAGTGAAGGTGAAAACGATCTCCTCGTGAGTACAGACACCGGAAGGAGCTGGGAACTCAGGCATAGCGGCCTGCCTGTCTTCACCGGTGTATACGACTTCTGGCTGGCAAATAACGGCCAAACGGTCTTCGCCTGCACAGATAGTGGGGTATTCAAAACCACAGATCATGGCAATTCCTGGGTACCGAAAAATTCGGGTCTCGAAGGGATCACAACAAAGATAGCCGGCTCACAATTCGATGAGAATTTACTCTTCGTTATTTCATCAGGAATCCTGAAAAGCACCGATGGTGGAGAAAGCTGGGATTCCACTCATACCGGCGTCGAGGGAGTACCGATCTCCATACTCGTCTCCCGCACAAGTCCGGACACGATCTATACCGGGACGAAACCGGTAGGCGAGGTCGGTGGTGGAATTTACAGAAGCACCGATGGCGGCAGCAGCTGGCATGCCGCCAGCAATGGCCTAGAGCGAAACGAATTTGTCTTCTCCCTGGCAATGGACCCGGCCGATCCCCGGATCCTTTTTGCTGCCACTGCGACAGGCGTATTCCGAAGCACAAATTCCGGTGAGAGCTGGTTTCCGAGAATGACGGGACTTCCACTCGATTTCAGTGCTTCTGACGTCATCATAGATTCATTCAATCACGATAGGGTCTTCACTTCCAGCCTCGAATATGGAGTTTACATAAGCACGGATGCCGCGGAATCATGGAGCGGTCTCAATGCCGGGCTTGACACACTGGCAGTACTGGAGATTGAGCAGGACCCGATAAATCCCGACACCATGTATGCCGGAACCACAGGGAAGGGAATCTACATGATAGACCTCTCTCCCGTGGGCATAGAACAGGAGACGGGCGAGGTGAATTTTCCTAAGACTCTCTCCCTCGAGCAGAACTTTCCAAACCCCTTCAATCCTTCAACCACTATTACAATCCACGTCGATGCTCCCGGGATAGATCACTCACTCAAGGAGAAAGTTTCCTTGCGTGTTTACACCCTGAGGGGAAAGCCAGTGAGAACTTTGTTCGAGGGAGCACTAATGCCGGGAGTTCACACATTCAACTGGGATGGAAAGGACGAAAACGGGGTAGCCGTTGCTACGGGCCCATATTTTATCGTGCTGAAGAAGGGCAAGGAAACGGTACGTAAGAAAATGTCTCTCATTCGTTAAAGGGGTTGAAGCCGCCTTTAGGAACTCTCACCGCTAATATAAATCCTGAGCTTCTGACCGGGACGGATCTTCCTGCTATTTCTGATGCCGTTCCACTGCTTCAGGTCTCTCACCGATACATTATAATCCTCAGCTATCTTGCTCAGCGTGTCACCCTTTCTGATCTTGTAGACAACATAATCATCTGACCAAGATGGGGCCTTTCTGCTGGCAATAGAGCGTGAGGATCCGGTCCAGCCCTTGCCTGGTCTGATGTAAAGTGATTGGCCGGGATATATCGTTGTACCCCTGATATTGTTCCACTTCTTTATGCTTCGCCACGAAACTCCGAATCTCCTGGCGATCTCTCCCAGTGTGTCGCCGCGTTTCACTATGTATCTCACCCTACGATCCGGGGTGAGATCTGTAATTTTTGCAATTTCCTGCAGGTAGAGGTTTCGGGTTCCCTGAGGTAATTTCAGGTCGTATGTGGGATAGTCCTTGGATAGGACCGGTGTGACCCATGTTCTCAGTTCAGGATTGAGCTCCCTGATCTCATCCTCTGTCGTGCCGACGCATTTCGCCACGACACTAAGATCGACCACGTAGTCTATCGTGATAACATCCGGCGTTATGGGATCATCGTACTCTATCGAGAACCCGTATTCCTCCGGATACTCGGTGATGAGTATCGCGGCCTGGATTTGCGGTACGAAGTTCTTGGTCTGGGTATGTGTCATGTTGTGCTTGGCGATTTCGAAGAAATCGACCATCTTTGAGTTGTGTATGTCGGATGAGATATTGTTCGCCCCCCTGTTGTAGGCAGCAAGTGCGAGTTCCCAGCTGTTGAACCATTCATAGAGTTCTTCCAGAAACGTGAGTGCCGCTCTTGTTGATTTAACCGGATCCCTTCTTTCATCCAGCCATTCATTAATGGTGAGGCCGTAATGCCTTGCGGTGGAAGGTATGAATTGCCACAAACCGGCTGCTCTCTTCCTCGAGTAGGCGCTTATTTTGTATCCGCTCTCAATGACAGGTATGACCCAGAGCTCCTTCGGCATACCCTTCGTCTTTAGCTCCCCTATGATCATATCTTTGTATCTACCGGATCGCCTGAGGGACTCTTCTAGAAACTTCCTCCGGTTCCCCTCCTTGAAAAGCCTGAGATATTTCTTAACAAGCTCCTGCTCGCTGTCGATGGGGAATTCGAGCTGGGCTTTCCCCCCAATGGAAGGAATCGAATCGGCCGCGTTATTCAACTCTTCACTGGAAGCCCAGAGCTCATGCTCCATAGGTTGAGAAAGCTCCTGGAACCTGCGGCTCAGACTCGCGTAAAGCTCATCGATGGCCTCCTGCAGTATTTCGTGGGCGGCAGGATCTTTAATCGATTCCAGCTTAGCCTCGAGCAGTAGAGAGAAGGCCTTCTCGTGAAGCTCTCTTGAGGCTTCAAGGTCTCCAAGCTCATACCTGACCATAGACTCATTATATGCGTTCTCCGAGGCCTCAATCTTCTCTATGATGCTGGAGGTGGTTACAGCGTCAGTGTCACCGCCACTGGCAATTCGGTCCGTTTCCGAAGTTTCCGCCTTATCAGGCTCGGGTGGTTCTGTGCGCGGCTTCTCGACAATGGAGGCGCATCCTACGCCAAAAACGATTAGAAACGTAATGAATATACAGGGCTTGCGCATGTATGTACTGTCATCTTTTTTCATAATGCGTTACCGCCTTCATGTGTGATTTGCGGATATCCATTGCAATTATTCCTTGCAATAAATATGCCCTGTGATTGAGGCGGGAAGCTCTGAGAATGATTTTCCACAATATAATAGAAACAGGCGTTAATGCAAGTGCTATATTCTTGGACTCTTTCAAAAGCGGCGGGATGTCTTTATATTTATCGGCTGGGTGTGGGAATCCACTTCGAAGGATCCAACATCAATACAGGGTGGTTTTGCACCGTGATACCTGTACCGACACTACTTGTACTTCTGCTTCTGACCGGCAACCCCAATAACGGGACAAACACCAAAACCGGTAATGTGAAGACGGGCCTGGATGTTCTGATCACCGAGGCGCGAGGCCTCATTGAGGATAAACGAGTCGGGGTGATCGCAAATCATTCCTCTGTAACATTTAGCGGTGAATGGATACTGAATGCTCTCTCTGGCCTGAAGGATCTGAAAGTTGAGATTCTCTTTACCCCGGAGCACGGTCTCGATTTACTCGATGACGAGACGCGGCAGCGATGGAAAGATATACCGAAAGTGGACCTCCATGGCGAAAGAAGGAGGCCGGATGTAGCGATACTATCCGGACTAGATGCCATCATATTCGATGTGCAGGATGTGGGCTGCAGGTTCTACACTTACATAAGCACCCTTCTTCTCGCCATGGATGCTTCAGCGGAGGCCGGTATAGAATTTATCGTGCTGGACAGACCGAATCCCCTCGGGGGAATTGTCGTCGAGGGACCTGTCCTGGAGTTGGATTACAGGTCCTTCGTGGGGATGTATCCAATCCCTATACGATATGGTCTGACAGTTGGGGAACTGGCGCTTATGGCGAATTCGGAAGGGTACCTTCCCTCAGGAGCCGAGGCGAAACTCACGATTGTAAAAATGAAGAACTGGAAGAGATCGATGTACTTCGACGATACAGGCGTTCCATGGAAGCCTCCGTCTCCCAATCTCCCCGATTTAGAAAGCGCGGTTCTCTACCCGGGGATGTGCCTGCTCGAGGGAACGAATCTCTCGGAGGGACGAGGCACCCCCATACCGTTCAAGCTGGTGGGAGCACCCTGGCTGCCGAATGATCAGTTGCTCGAATCTCTGGGGCAGGATGAGATCAATGGCATATCCCTCGCTGAAACAACCTTCACACCGGTCTCCCTTCCCGGTAAATGCGAGAGACCGAAACATGAGGGTAGAACGCTCCGTGGTCTGAGGATCTTTGTAACGAGCAGGGATGATTTACGTTCGTACAGTTTTGGGACACTCCTCATCAGGAGGGCAGCCGAGCTTGCACCTGAGAAGTTCGAGTGGACGGGGGATTACTACATAGATAGACTCGTCGGCACAGATGAGTTCCGGAAGGCCGTGGACGACTCGCAAGACCTCACCGCACTCCTTCTGAGATGGAATGAGGAGGCTCAACTTTTCAAGCAGAAGAGCAGGAGGTACTATCTATACGGGGACTGAGTATGAAAGCTTCCTTTTACCTGGCTATCATCACCTTGACCGTATTCGCCTCGAACGGAAAACTTTCGGGATCCGAATGGGCTGACTCAGTGCTGGCCACCCTCTCCCTCGAACAAAAGGTAGGCCAGATGGTCTTCCCGGCTCTGAGGCCAGGGGAAGATTCCGTGGAGGTTGATGTGTGGGTCGAAGCGGAGGAGCTTGTGAGGAAGCATTTTGTGGGTGGGTTCGCACTCTTCGGCGGCACATATCCACAGGTGATGGAGAAACTAGCTAAGCTTCAGAATTCTTCTCCCGTTTTTCTTCTCATCGCCTCTGACTTCGAAAGGGGTGCCGGTCAGAAAATTGGCGGTGCTACAGTGTTCCCCCCGAATATGGCTCTCGGAGCGGCAGAAAGCGATGAACTTTCTTACAGGGTCGGGCTCATCACAGGACTCCAGGCGAGGCAAATAGGCGTACACATGACGTTTTCACCGGTAATGGATGTGAACAACAATCCGGCGAACCCCATCATCAACGTCCGATCATTCGGGGAAGACCCCAAAGCTGTATCAAGTCTCGGCACTAGCTACATCAGGGGCTGCAAGTCGGGAGGGATACTCACCACCGCTAAACATTTCCCCGGCCACGGGGATACCGGGATCGATTCGCACACGGGGCTACCCGTGATCGGGGCGTCACGAGAGGAGTTTGAAAAGATAGAGCTTGTCCCTTTTGAAAGTGCAATAGAGTTTGGAGTTGATGCAATCATGGTCGGACACCTCTCTGTGCCTTCACTCGATGTTACCGGCACGCCCGCTTCGATCTCTCATACCATAATAGAGGGCTTACTCAGAAAAGATTTAAGATTTGGCGGGCTGGTGGTAACAGACGCCCTCATAATGGATGCTATCAAGCATGGACGGGATGCCGGCTCCATCTGCAGACAGGCGCTTGAAGCCGGCGCTGACATCCTGCTCATGCCGGAAGACGTTTCACTCTGTTTGAAAACGATCATAGAATCCGTGAGAAACGGAGCGCTAGAGGAAAGAAGCATCGATGAGTCTGTAAGGCGGATTCTCGAAGCGAAGGAGCGCGTCATATTTGATATGCCCATGGTGAAGGGATACTCATCTGGGAAGGGCATGGGCGAGCTTATCGCCGATGGCAGGCAGGTGGCACGTGAACTCGCAAAGCGGTCAGTCACTCTGCTTTCTAACAGAGGCAACCTCATTCCCGTCGAAGGACGGTTCGAAGAGGTTTTCTCGGTTACGGTGCGTGGTGACACTCTTCTGCCCGACGCTTCGCCATTTCACGATGTGATGCGGGAATCACTCGGAAACGGGTATCGATTCCTCTCGATACAACCTGATACTGATTCTCTCATTGTGAGCCAGGCCATCCGGAAGGCTCTCCGGGCCGACCTTCTCATCGTAACAATCGTCTCACAGGTTAGAGCGTACAAGGGATATCCGGGCCTTCCCCGAGAGCTTGTCGAACTCGTTCGCCGCATGCTCTCGAACAGGCGTTCGGTTCTCTTGTCTTTCGGAAACCCATACATAATCAGCAGCTTCCCGGCTGCCCCCTCCATCCTTCTTTCCTACGGGACAGACCGTAGCAGCCAGCGTGCAGCCGCAAGGGCGCTTCTCGGGAAGGCTCCGATAAGCGGTAGGACTCCGGTTGCCATACCCGGCGGGTATAAGGTCGGGACAGGCATCATCCTCGAGGGAAGAGGTACAGACAGGTGAAGCTTCAGACACTGGACGTGACACTTGTTGCGTTATACTTCATGCTGACCCTGGCTATAGGGCTTTACCACAGACGGCGTGCCTCTCTTTCGATGGAATCCTTCTTCATCACCGGGAGAAGGTTGAAGTGGTGGCTCGCCGGCACCTCAATGGTCGCAACTACTTTTGCAGCCGACACGCCTCTGGCGGTGACCGGTCTCGTGACCAAAAACGGGATAGCAGGCAACTGGCTCTGGTGGAACATGGCTCTGAGCGGGATGCTAACGGTCTTTCTGTTCTCAAGATTGTGGCGAAGAGCAGGCATTGTGACGGATGTCGAGTTCACCGAGATCCGCTACGGTGGCAAACCGGCGGCACTCCTGAGAGCCTTCAGAGGTTTCTACCTTTCGGTGCCGGTGAATCTCATCATAATGGGATGGGTGATACTGGCAATGGCGAAGATACTCGGCTACCTGTTTGGCGTGGACAAATTGGTCACCGTGATGTTGTGCGTTGTCTTCACGGGTATATATTCAACCCTGTCCGGCATATGGGGCGTGGTGATAACCGACTTTCTGCAATTCATAATCGCCATGGGCGGAACAGTCGCGCTCGCTTACTTCTCAGTGGACTCGGTCGGTGGGATCCACGGGTTGCGTGATCTTCTCACCACCAGGTATGGTGACGTCACGGGGCTTTTCTCATTCATTCCCGAACCGGATTCCGTATGGATGCCACTGGGTACGTTTCTGATTTATATAGGCATGAGCTGGTGGGCAAGCTGGTACCCGGGGGCCGAGCCCGGTGGTGGGGGATACATTGTGCAGAGAATGCTCTCCACAACGGACGAAAGAGAGTCAATGCTCAGCACCCTCTGGTTCAATATCGCACATTATGCGATCAGGCCGTGGCCATGGATACTCACAGCACTCGTGGCACTCGCCCTTTACGGTAAGGGGAAGGATCCCGAGCTCGGTTATGTCAGGTTGATGGCAGAGGTGATGCCTGTCGGATTCAGAGGTCTTCTGCTAGTGGGATTTCTGGCAGCTTTCATGTCAACATTGAGTACACATCTCAACTGGGGGAGTTCTTACCTCGTTAACGACCTGTACAGAAGATTTCTGGTGAAGAATGAGAACGAGAGGCACTATGTCTTAATATCCAGAGTTTTCACCGTCACTCTGGTAGTTCTTGCCGCCATTGTGAGCATGCACATGGATTCGGTGGAAAAGGCATGGAAGTTCCTTATCGCAATCGGTGCCGGAACAGGGCCGGTATACATCCTGAGATGGTACTGGTGGAGGATAAACTCGTGGAGTGAGATTTCGGCCATGCTGGCAGCATTTGTTGTGTCGATTTCACTCCAGGAGTTTTGGAACTTTTCAACCGATGCACCAACCGAATTTGTACTCCTCCTCGTGTTCACCACCGCGTTAACAACCATAGCATGGCTCTCTGTCACGTTTCTCACCCCTCCAGAGAGTGACGAGACACTCTCGCAATTCTGGATGAAGATCAAGCCTTCTGGTACCCCCTGGGGTGGAATCAAAGAAGAGAAACACATGATGGATTGCAACGGGATCCTCAAACCGATCTGCATGTGGATGGTCGGTTCGTTTCTTGTCTATTCCACGCTATTCGCTTTCGGGAAATTCCTGCTGGGATTTCCCCACCAGGGAACGGCAATGGCACTGATAGCGGTGGCATCAGGTGTTTTGCTCAAGGTACTGATGCGATAAAAGTGAGGCTTTTGCTTCACCCTCTGCATGACGCTTTATATCATAATACTTCTTCAGAAAATCTTCCCTGAGATCCTGTGGAACAAGCTTTACCACGACACTCGAGAACTCTATTACATAAGGAGCCAAAATTGACTTCTTCAGGATCTGTTCCCGTTCAGGGGAGAACAACGCGAGAGCTATGATAATAATAGAGGAGACCAACACACCTGCAGTGAGTCCAAGCATACCGCCGAGTACATGATCCAGGCATCCAAGATTCACAGCATCCAGGGCCTTTTTCATCACATTTGCGAGAAGTGTGAAAACGACGATAACGCACATGAAAGCGAATATGAAGCCTATCATCATAGCGAGAGATCTGCTCGAAACGATTGATTGGAACCAGCCTCCAACTACATCATAGCTTCTTGTGGCGAGGATGAGGCCGACGAATATCGCAATTATGGCCATAACCATCCTGGTAAGCCCTTTTACCAATCCCCAGATGAGGAGTGCTCCAGAACAGACTACTATAGTTATATCGATTCCATTCATAGATCACCTTCCTCCAAGCGCTTCGGGTTGAAAGTTAATTCTCCATTCAAGAATCTTTCATACACTCCCTCCAGCTTCTCAGCAATCTTATCCCAGGTATATTCCTCCATAACCCTTCTCCTGCCCCATTCCCCCATCTTCATCGAGAGATCTCTGTCATCCAATAGCTTACAGATCCTGTTAGCTATCTCTCCCGGCTGTGGCGTAACTAGATATCCCCCCTTTCCATCCTCGACAAGTTCCCGCACAGGTGGTATATCACCTCCGATAACAGGCTTTCCAAAGTACCATGCCTCCAGAAAAACAGTCGCGAAGCCCTCGTTCAGTGACGGCAGGCAGAGAAGGTCGCACGCTTCCAGAACACTCGTTTTCTCTTCCAGACTCAGTTCACCGAGCACATGTATCCTTGGATCTTTATGCTTCGCATACTCAGATTGAGCGTCTCCTTCGAGAGGACCTACGAAAAGAAACTCCGTATCAGGATGTTTTTCCCAAACAGTAGGAGCTGCCTCGAGCAATTCTCGCATGCCCTTTATGATGTGATTTCGCCCCAGAAATAGCACCAATGACTTTCCTGAAAGATTATAACTTTCCCTGAACGCCTTGGAATCGTATTCATCCGCAAGCAGCGGTCCAGCCCCGAGTGGGAAGATCCTTTCCGCCTCCACACCCTCACCCACGAAGAAATCCTTTTCGAATTTCGTCATTGTTATAAGGGCATCTGCCTTACTGCAGAGCTCTATCCAGTAGCGATAATGCCAGCTTTTAAACGATTTCTCCTGATCGGGCGGCTCCCCGGGTAATTCCTGAATTTTGCCCCGGTGCTTTTTGTACTCTTCTATCAATGCCCCGTTGACGAGACGCAGTACGGGTGTGTATACGAATGGAACGCCTTTCATTCTGGCGATATCATATGCAGCATGCCCGAGGTAGGATACACCACCGTGAACCGAATGTATGATATCACATCGCTTCATCTTCCCATCCATTTTTCTACCGAAAAAAGCCTTCAATAGATTGAAGGAGAGATCTGGGAATCTGTGATGGTATCTCACAAGCGGATAGAGCCATATCCTAGAGAGTTCACCAACTTTCAAAAGATGAACATGCGCCCCTGCCTCGGTGTATGACCAGGGTCCCTGGGACGCAGCGGTGGTACCGAACCAGAGGTATGGACAGAATGGGCTTTTTCTTTCCGCCTTTAGCTTGTCTTTTTGTGAATTTATCTGCGTTATGACACGTACATCGTGATTCCCGGACATATGGCGAACAAGCTCATGAGTGTATATTCCGCACTCACCAACCGCTGGCCAGTAGACTGGAAGCACATACACGATCCTCATATTTCACTCACGCATAATATCCCGATAGAGACGGTCAGTGTTCTTGGCGAAGGGCCCCGGTCGCCGGAATGGAGATCGATTCAATTCCATGTCTTCTTGGAACATTCATTGCCACTATAAAAGGGACATGCCCCCATCAGCGATTATGTTCTGCCCTCTCACCCATTCTGAGTCGTCGGAGCAAAGGAATGCTACCACTTTCGCGAGGTCCTCTGGCGTTCCAATCCTCCTCAGAGGGGTTCTCGCGATCGATTCCTCTATTAGCTTTTTATATTGCGGGATGAGCCGCAACGAATCAGTCTCCACAGGACCCCCTGACACACAGTTTACATTAATGTTCGATCCGGCGAACTCCACTGCCAGGTATCGAGTCATCGATTCTATCGCCGCTTTAGAAGCCCCCATCGCTATGTATCCGGGAATATACCTTCTCGATCCATAGCTGGTGATGGCAACGATCTTGCCGCCACTTTTCATCAAGCCGTGAGCTTGACGGGCGTATGCGAGATAGGAGGAGACATTGGACTCTATAGTCACATCCCACTTGCTCTCAGAAAACTCCATTGCGTTCGAGAAGAAAGCCATGGCTGCATTAACGACAAGGATATCCAGCCTCCCGTATTGCTCCCTCACCCTCTCAAATAAACGAACGATGCCGGTCCTGTCCCTCATGTTCGATCTCACGGCTATGCACCTTACACCTAGGTCCTCGATCTCCTTAACGGTCTTCTGGGCAGTATCCCTGCTTCTGAAAAAAGTAATAAACACATCTGCACCCGATTCTGCAAGTCTTACGGCAATCGCTTTGCCTATTCCTCGGGTTCCCCCTGTCACGAGGGCCACCTTACCACGGAATTCTCCATCAGTCATAATAAAGCCATCTCCTTTCTCCTAATCAGAAAATATACAGAAAGATCCAGATCACCAGACCGAATCCTGATGATGTTTTTCAAGAGGGAGGATTGTAATTTAAATTAGGCAAAACGGATTAAATTTCAATCTTGAATGTTAGAGGACCTTCCCCATTTTTCCCGGAACTTAGAGCTCTTGAGCGAGTCGTGAGAGCATTTGGGTACCCATCTTGGTCGAGCAGGAAGGGGA
>JBHIFB010000049.1:0-21656 GCA_046760905.1 Candidatus Glassiibacteriota bacterium
ATAATATGTTACCGTAATTGCGAACGCGACCACTAAGTTCCAGAAACATTGAATTTAAACCTTTTGGTATTTACACGTTTACAGAAATAAAGTTTAAATTTTTAGTGAAAGTGCTCATACTGCACCAATCTTGAAATCTGACGGTGGAAGACATATTATAATAACTTCTTATCGGCCGATTTTCGATCTGAAAGGAGACAGTGAATGCTTAAACTGGCATCTTGTACCTGCATCGTCCTTTTTATGCTTGTTATGGGTACGGTTCGTATGATGAGATCCGAGGGGATATTCCCTTTCGACTATGCCATGAGGGAATTTTCAAACGGCCTCAGAGTAATAGCGATACCCTACGATAGTCCTGGCATTGTCGCCTATTACACCGTTGTCAGGGCAGGTTCCAGGAATGAGGTGGAGCCAGGGCATTCGGGGTTTGCCCACTTCTTCGAACACATGATGTTCAGAGGGACTGAGAAGTATCCATCAGACAAGTACAACGAAATACTGAAGGAACTGGGGGCCGATTCGAATGCCTTCACCACCGATGACTGGACCTGTTACCATATCGTTGCGAGCAAGGATGCCCTTGAGACCATAATAGACATAGAGTCTGACAGGTTCCAGAACCTCAAATACTCTGAAGAGGCGTTCAAGAAGGAGGCCGGCTCGATACTTGGAGAGTACAACAAGAACTATTCTATACCATACATGGAGATGTTCGAAAAGCTGAGAGACAATGCATTCGAAGCCCACACTTACAAGCATACGACGATGGGGTTCTTGAGAGACATCGAGGATATGCCGAACCAGTACGATTACAGCCTCATCTTCTTCGATAGATTCTACAGGCCTGAGAACTGCCTGATTGTGGTTGTGGGGGATGTCGAAAGCGAGAAGCTCTTTGAGTTGATCGAGAACTCTTACGGCACCTGGGAACCGAAGCACTATGTCCAGGAAATCCCTCAGGAGCCCGCACAGGCCAAAGAGAAAGTTGTGAAGATATCATGGAAAAATCCCACCCTGCCGTATCTCCTCATGGGATATCATGTGCCGGCTTTCTCTGATCGTAATATGGAGATAATGGCCCTAGATGTACTCGGCTGGATCCTCTTCTCGGAAGTATCCGATCTCTATAGGAAACTAGTCATAGAAGAGGGAATCGTAGAGTTTCTGCAAGGCGGATATGGAGACCACAGGGATCCCTACCTGTTCACCATAATATCTCGCATTAAAAAGGATCAGGATATCCAGCTGGTGAAGCGGGAGATCGATGCGGCAATCGATGAGGTGGCGAGGGGAAATATAGACGAGAAGAAACTCGAGAGTGTGAAGTCACACGTCAAATACAGGATCGCTCTCTCACTGGACTCACCTGATATCATAGCAACGAGGGTTTGTCACTATCTCAATCTTACAGGAGATATAGAGAGTATCAACAGAGTTTACAAGCTGTATGAAGAGGTCACGCCACAGATCCTTCAAGAAGTTGTAGCAAAATATTTCAAGCCTGAGAACAGGACGGTTGTCACCCTCAGCTATGAGGGAGGAAAAGGATCATGAAAATCATTAATGGTATAGTTAGGAGTTTGGCTATCATGGTACTAAGTATAGCAGTATACGAACGAGCACCTGCCAAAGAAGCGCAAAAGGTCTTACTCCCGAGCCCCGGCTCTTCGCTCATATCTTTCAGAGTCCTTGTCAAGACCGGGGCGGCGTACGATCCGCCGGGTAAGGAAGGTCTTGCCTCTCTAACCGCTACGACCATGGCTGAGGGAGGAACCCCAGGTCTCACTTACAGCGAGGTGCTGGAGGAACTCTACCCCATGGCCGCTCAGATCGAAGCGTTCATCGATAAGGAAGTCACCGTTTTCACTGGCACAGTCCACAGGGACAAGCTGGCGGAGTTCTACGAGATATTCAAAGACGTCATCACTTCACCCAGGTTCGACACCGATGACTTCGAGCGGGAGAGGGATAATCACATCAATTATCTTACGAAGGTACTTAGGGGAAATGATGATGAAGCCCTAGGCAAGGAGGCGCTTTCTCTTTTCATCTATGAAGATCATCCCTATGGGCATGTAAACCAGGGGACGGTCAATGGTCTTGAGTCCTTGACAATCGATGACCTGAAAGGTTTTCACAATAAATATTTCACAAGAGACCGGATCACCATAGGAATTGCCGGAGGCTATCCAGATGAGCTGCTCGAGTGGGTCGACAGGGATTTCGGCTCATTGCCGGAAGGTGAAACCGATGATGTGTCAATCCCACCTCCGAAGGAATTCGAGGGGGTCCATATGCTTCTGGTCGAGAAACCATGCAGGGCGACGGCGATCTCTATGGGCTTTCCCATCGATGTTGGGAGGAAGGACGAGGATTTCTTCCCGCTTCTTGTCGCAAACTCTTATCTCGGTGAGCATAGGACATTAAATGGTGTCCTGATGCAGAAGATCCGGGAAGAGAGGGGCCTGAACTACGGTGACTACTCATACATAGAGCACTTCGTCCAGGATGGAGGATCCACTTTTCCACTCCCGAACGTCCTGAGAAGGTCGCAGTATTTCAGCATCTGGATACGACCTGTCGCGCATGAAAATGCACACTTCGCCCAGAGGACGGCGCTGAGGGAGCTGGACAGACTGACAAGTGGCGATGTCGATTTGGAGGCGCTTGGAGATACAAGAAGCTTCCTTGCAAATTACTCGAAGCTATGGGTTCAGACACTCACGAGAAGGCTGGGCTACAAGATGGACTCGGAATTCTACGGGATGGAAGATTATATAGCAGAGATAGAGAAGAAGCTCGGCTCCCTTGAAGATGAAGAAATCCTCGAAGCTGCGAAAAGGCACCTCGGCCGGGGCAATATCAAGGTCGCCATCGTGACGGAGGATGCGAAGGCCCTGAGGGATAGAATACTCTCCAATGAACCCTCACCGATTAACTATGGGAACGCCACGACCTCTGACCGCATACTGAAGGAGGATGAGCTGATCGAAAACTATGAGATCAGCATCAATCCCGAGAACGTGAGGATCGTTAAGGCAGACGAACTGTTCCAGGAATAATGTCACTTTAGATACTTTTCTAACCAGTCCAGCACAGTACTCCACCAGAGCTTCCTGTTTTTAGGTTTTGAGACGAAGTGGTCTTCATCAGGGAAAAAGAGCAGCCTGGAGGGGACCCTCTGCCGTTGCAACGCCGTGAACAGCCCGAGTCCCTGGGAAAAAGGAACTCTGTAATCCTTCTCGCCGTGGATCACAAGGCACGGTGTCTCGAAATTCGATGCATACGTGGAGGGGGAAAGCCCGATGTACAGATCGGGATTCTCCCAGGGCGGGCCCCCGAATTCCCACTCGGGAAACCACAGCTCCTCCGTTGCACCGTATTCACTCGTCAGATCATAGACACCTGCATGTGAGATGAGACATTTGAACCTTTTTGTGTGCCCTTCTATCCAGTTTATCATATATCCGCCGTAGGAGGCTCCGGCTGCCCCGATGCGATTGGGATCCACGAACCCGAATTCTTCTGTGACATAATCCACGCATCTCATGATGTCCCAGAACGGTCTCCCTCCCCAGTCCCTGTTTATTCGGTCCGTGAAGACCTGTCCGTATCCGGTGCTCCCCCTGAAATTGGGCATAATGACCACATAACCCGGCGAGGCGAACATCTGGGCGTTCCATCTGTAGTGGAACTCATCCGTGAATGCCCCCTGGGGACCGCCGTGGATGAGAAATACCGCCGGATACTTCTTTCGTGGATTGAAACCGGGGGGTTTCACCATCCAGGCCCATACGCTATCATTATCGGCGCCAGCGTAGGAGAATGATTCTCCTCGCCTCATGTCGAGCTCATTGAGTACGGAATCATTGAAGCCGGTGAGCTTTTGAGACTTCGAGACAGGTTGCATACAGACTTCACCCTGAGTTAGCTCGAGGGTGTAAATTTCGGCCGGCCTGTTGAGACTCTCCTTCAGGAATACGAGCATGGGTGGATCATGGGAGACGGTGACACTGTAGCAATCTCCTTCCATGGTTAACCTGTCCCATCCTCCGTCCTCGACACGGACCTGGAAGATGCTCTTTCTGCCGGTGTCATCGGTGCTGAAGAAGAGGCTATTCTCATCTGGCGACCAGCAGAGGTCGCTCCCAATGGAGCGGTCGAGATCATCTGCCAGTGTTCTACTCTCTCCGGTATATGAGTCCTTCAGCATGAGTCTGTATCTATCCGATTCATAACCGGGTCTCTCCATCGCCCTGTATGCGAGGTATCTGCCAGATGGTGAGAACACCGGTGTGTTATCGTTTGCAGGATTTTCGGTGAGCTTCTCCAATTTGACACCCTCTATGCTCACACGGTAGAGGTCTATGTTCGTGCTCGCAGCGGGTAACTCTTCCATGTTTGAGGGGAAGACAATGTAGTTGTTATCTGGCGTGAAGGCCCCGAAAACTCTGCCCCATAGAGACACCGGTGGTACGTCGATCCTGCCGGGAGTCAGTTCTCGCTGCTCGCCACCCTCGGCCCTTATGATGAAGAGATGCTGCCACTTCCCATCCCTCCACCTGTTCCAATGACGGTATAGGAGCCGGTCGATGAGGCGGGCGCTTATCCCTTCCTCTTCCCTCTCCTCTTCCATCGACCGGTTGCAGTCATCGTCCGGACAGTCGGGATATACACGGGATGTGAAACATAGCATGGAGCCATCCGGGGACCATATAACTCTGTCTGCGCCGGTCGAGATATCGGTGAGTCTCTCAGCCTCACCGCCTCTCAGATTGATAGTCCAGATCTGGCTCGTCCCGCTTCTCTCTGAAATGAACGCAATGTGGCTTCCATCAGGTGACCAGGCGGGTGAATGGTCCGAACCATCGCCGCGCGTTAGCTGTTTCGATTCGCCCGTTTCAAGGGAGGCGATCCAGATGTAACTGTTGGTTGTGTTGCCATCGAGATCGAACTCATACAGTGTGAAGGCTATATACTCACCGGCTGGTGAGGCGGTCAGATCCCTCACTCGTTTCATCCTCATAAGATCGTTGAATTCGATCGGACGTGCCTTACCCGCTACAACCGGTTGGGAAAGGAGGAAACTTGCAATCATCAGAACAAGTGCGCTCCTCATTAAAAACCTCCTGCTCGTAGAATCCACGACCACCTGCTATGCTTCTGGACAGCTTGCACTTTAATTACATATATCGGATGCCTTAACGATGCAAGTCTCTGTTCACATGACTGAATTTATCATTGACATTCATACGGCTTTTTTCTATAGTGATGCAAGGTTCTTCAAGCCTCATGAAGCAACAAGGCGAAGAAGAAGACGACTCATCCGGAGGCAGATGATGGAACAAAAGGAGGGAGTGAGCCTTCCACCCAACGCCTACACCCCGCTCGAGGAGGGTGAGAACTACATTTCCTTCGTCCCTTCATCAGAGCATCCGCCTGAGGTGACGGTACGTTCTGTCATCTGGGGGCTCGTGATGTCGGTGATATTCACTGCTGCGGCTGCATACTTGGGACTCAAGATCGGCCAGGTATTCGAGGCTGCCATACCGATAGCGATTCTTGCCGTCGGCATCGCCGGGATGTATGCGCGCAGGAGCACCATACTCGAAAACGTCATCATTCAATCAATAGGTGCGGCGTCAGGTGTTGTTGTGGCTGGCGCAATCTTCACTATCCCTGCACTCTACATCCTCGATCTAAATGCGGATTTTTTGAAGATATTCCTTGCCTCTCTATTTGGCGGATTCCTGGGGATACTGTTCCTTATCCCACTGAGGAGATATTTCTGCAAAGACCAACACGGGCTACTCCCGTTCCCGGAGGCAACGGCGACAACCGAGGTACTTGTGACGGGAGAGTCTCGAAGCGAGCAGGCGAGGGTGCTTCTCATAGCAGCGGCGGTCGGTGGAATATATGACTTTGCGATTGCCACCTTCGGTCTCTGGAGAGAGGTCGTCTCCACCCGTGTCATCGACTTCGGGACCATGATTGCCGACAAGGCGAGATTGGTGGTGAAGGTCAACGCAGGTGCAGCCGTGCTTGGTCTCGGTTATATCGTTGGTCTGAAATACGCCGCAATAATATGTGCCGGCAGCTTCGTCTCCTGGCTGGTCCTTATCCCATCCATCTGGTATTTTGGCCAGCATGTCGATATCAGTCTCCTGCCGAGTGAGATACCGCTCAGCCAGATGGACGCTGAGGCAATCTTCTCCAGCTACGTGAGGCACATAGGGATAGGTGGCATAGCTGCGGCCGGTATTATTGGAGTCGTTAAGAATTTGAAAATAATAGTGCAGGCGTTTAGCCTCGGATTCAAGGAAATATTCGGAAGGAGAACGGCTGGAGGTAGCGGCATGGAACGATCGGGCCCCGAAAGAACGGACACCGACGTCCCCATGGCGGTTATCGTGGCATTGATCCTGGTGAGTCTGGTTGCCGTACTCCTGTTTTTCCGCGGCACTGTGGTGGAAAACTGGCGCTTCGCCGTCATCGCACTCGTACTCACAGGTGTGATTTCTTTCCTGTTCACAACCGTGGCGGCGCGGGCGATAGCCATAGTCGGTATAAACCCGGTATCGGGCATGACGCTCATGACTCTCATTCTGTCTAGCGTGATCCTCGTCAAGGCGGGACTCTCGGGGGCGGGTGGAATGGTGAGTGCACTCATCATTGGAACGGTGGTGTGTACGGCCCTTTCAATGTCAGGGGGCTTCATAACAGATCTTAAGATCGGCTACTGGATCGGTTCGTCTCCATACAACCAGGAGCGGTTCAAGTTCCTTGGAACATTCGTCGCAGCGCTCACGGTGGGAGGTGTGATCCTTCTGCTAAACAAGGTTTACGGCTTTGTACAGACAGTTGAGCACCCGGCACCGCTTGCGGCCCCACAGGGCAATGCCATGGCTGCAGTGTTGAATGTGCTCTTTCAGACTTCGCATGTACCATGGGGACTCTATGGTGCTGGAATATGTATGGCCCTCACGGTTGAAATGATCGGCGTTTCTCCCCTCGCCTTCGCCCTCGGTATGTACCTGCCGATAGAGCTGAACACGCCTATACTGATCGGTGGAATAATAGCCCATCTAGTCTCGACCAGTTCCAGTGACGATGCGGTCAACAGCCGTCGTAGGGAGAAGGGCACCCTCATTGCCTCTGGATTCATAGCGGGCGGGGCGATCATGGGCGTGGTGAGTGCTCTCATAGCACTCGGGGCTGGGGACAGGCTCAACTTCGGCATTGCCGAGAGGGACATCGGTGAGGTTCTGAGCCTCTTTCTTTACATATTCCTCTGTTACTATCTGTATAGTTATTCGAAAAGCGCCGCGCGTTGATCGAGGTCCCGAATTGTTCCTGATCCTGCGCATGGTGTAAGCTGAGAGGTTTGCTATGATTCTTCGGAGCCGTGTGCGGGATGTCAATGCAAGTGTTGAATTTCAAAGTAGGATGAGGCCCGGCAACTGGTGCCGGGCCTGTACGTCTTTTGGGTTATAATTTCACTACCCTCACGGCCTGATCGCCTTTGCGGCCATCCTGAATCTCGAACTCGACTTCCTGACCTTCTTCTAAAGTCTTATAGCCTTCGCCCTGAATTTCATTGTGATGTACGAATACGTCACTGCCTGAATCGGTGGTAATAAACCCGTAACCCTTCTGGTTGCTGAACCACTTGACTCTGCCTCTTGCCACTAATCATCACCTCCTCTCTTAAGGAATATCATAAGTAAATAAAGGCAATAAAAAAGCCGCAAAGCGAGTTTTTCCCTACCTTGCGGCACAAGATTTCCACTCCCTTATTCACTTGCATATATAATATACATTTATTTTCCAGTTTGTCAATGATAAATTACAGATTCAGCAAAGACCTGTGATCAATCCTGCCCAGATTGACCTCAAGCGAACTCACCATAATACCATACTTAATACTTGATAAAAATCTCTGAGATTGTAATAATTGTAATCGCGAGCTTCACTTTGGTAGGGTATCAGATTATAAGCGCATCTCATCAACTCGAGGGGAATCACCAATGAGGCGATTTGAATCGGCAAGTGAAATCATCCGAGATCTGGGAGAAACCTTTGAGACTCAAAGTACTTCCAGAAATGGGGTGCCGTGGGATGGGGGCAAGCTCATCGTCCTGACCGCACCGCTCACCGAGACTGTCGACCACGCGGGATACTTCATCCAGATGGGCATGGCCTCGATGCCTGTCTGGTTGGAAGGTGTGATGGATCGCAAGTATCCACGATGGCGAAACGTTGAGAGAAAAGGCGATGGTACAGCAAAGTGCATGCCTCTCGGCGTTCGGTTGGTGCAGAAGTCACTGGAGAGGGAATACAGGAAAGACGATATAGCAGCATGTTACCCCGACGATATCGACCGGTTTATAGGTCCCCGCACCCGCGTCGTGGCGGTATCGACGCACAACCCCATGGGCGTGACCTTCGCAGCAGGCGTTTATGCCTCGCTCTTCGGCTCTTCGAAAGAGCCGATCAACGCTAAATACGCCAGGATCATGTTCGAAAAGATCAATGCGAGTCCTTACCGCGAAAATTTCAAAGTCATCGTAGGCGGGTCAGGCGCCTGGCAGATTGTCCAGACTGACGCATTCGAAGAACTCGGTGTCGATTGCGTTGTCGAGGGCCGGAGCGAGTCCGATGACTTTATGACGATAATAGGAAGGGCAATTCGCGGGGAGGATCTGCCGCAACAGATCAAGGTGTCACACCCCACCGAGCGGGAGTCGATCCTGACGGCAGACGCTCGTACAACCTTCGGTGTCGTCGAGATGACGACGGGATGCGGCCGGAGATGCCGCTTCTGCGTCCCGGATCTCAATCCGCAGATCGATATCCCAAAGGAGAGGATCATCGAAGGAGTCCGAGCCAACGTACGGGAGGGGAACGGACTGATATCCCTGGCTACGGAGGACATGTTCATATGGGGCCAGGTCGGGAGCTACACCCCATTTTTCTTTCCCAACCGGGAAGCGTTGCTCGATCTCTATTCGGAGGTCGTTCATATCCCAGGCGTGGAGCACATCGTCCTGAGCCACTGCACGATCGCCCCCTTCGTCGTGGATCCGATCCTTATCAGGGAGCTGACTGATATCCTGTTGCCAAAGAGTCCTATTCATCTGCCGAGCGTCAGCCGGCATCCCCAGAAGAAAGTCCTGTCACCACTGGCCGGTCTCGAGACAGGATCGGTTCGGCTGGCCCGGAGGATCATGCCGAGCAAGGCAGTCCCGTTCTCGATCGAGGACTGGCCTAGTATAGTGCTGGAGGCCCTTCGGGTGATGAATGAGAACAACTGGTTTCCGATGCTCACGTTGATGATCGGAAACCCGGGCGAGACCGACGAAGATGTGAAGGCTACGCTGGATCTTGTCTTCGAGATGGAAAGAAGGGGACTTCATGCGTTTCTGATTCCGTCTATTTTTACACCTCTCCACGACACACGGATGGTCAACGAGAGAGGCGTGACCGAAACGCGCGAACTATCCCGGCTTCAATGGCAGTTGATACTTAAATGCTGGAAAGAGAATCTCTATCTGGGTCTGTACAGCTGGTGGGGTCCCATGGCATGGCGCTTTGGCGCCTTCCTGCTCTGGCTCTTCCGCCTTCGACGGCTCAACGGACCTAATTTCACCTGGCCTCTTCTCATGTTTTCGGGGGCTGTTCCGGAATGGCTGACGAAGCGCATGGGAAAGATCTACGTGGGTAAGCCCCTGAAGACAAAGTGCCGAGAGGAGCTGATGGAATCGATACGACCAGCTTTCAGCAAGTATATTCGAGCCGACACGTTGGCAACGGTGATGGTGTAAGCAAATTGATAGCTTCGACTCAGCTTTTAAGTGCGGTATTATTTAAACAGAAAAACGCCTCTTCTTCCAACAAACCAGAATAGGTATACCTGAACAAAAGAACACTCATTAAGAACCGGGAAATCCTCGCGTGACTCTGGTCGGCTTCTCCATTACCGCGAAATCTTTCGATGTGATATTCATTAATGACTCACCGTCATCGCTGCCTATCGTGGTGACATTGCCATCGCCGTCGAGTATGTCGTCACCAGGTATGGGCATATGCCCTGGTATCCATAATGAAACAAAGTCAGTGAATCATGACAGGTTCTTTGGCATCGCCAATACCGGTGACCTCGCGGCCGCCAATGGGCGAAATATTGCCCCTGAAAAATTTGGGTCCATACATGCTATGATGCACCCGCCTGTCCTTCTTGCCACAATCATCCCTTCCATGCCAGATCACTTTGTGGTTACCTGGCTTATGTTCAAAAGTCTTCATGAAAATATTATGATCAGTGGTTGTTCTGACAGAGGCAATTCAACTCTTTAAACGAAAAGAGGCCACCAATGAAATTTTACTGCTGAATGGACCCGGGCGCAAGGCATTTTTTCTTAAATCCAGAGAACGGAAAGGTGACTTGATGTTGCCGCAGTGTGTTTCATTCCCATGGTTTGATATCTCCCTCTGAAAGGCTCTGCAGGTAGTCTCTCTTCGCTAGGATCTCAGGCTGATAGGGATTGGACTTAATAGAGGCGTCGAAATAAATCAGTGCTTCCTCGAGCCTGCTGAATTCGGTCAGATACACATCACCGAGTCTGTTCAAAACCATAAAATCCTGATCATGTTCGCGATGGATCCGTTCCATAAGGTCTCTGCCCTCCTGAGTGTTTCCGGCTCTGTACAAGAGCTTCGCCAGCAGTATTTCCTGATCGAGCCCCCGAGGTGGGAGGCTTTCCAGGATGCGTTGAGCCTGGTGATAATTATGGTAGCGGATGTAGAAGTCAACCTTCTGCAAGGGATCGAGTGTTCTAAAGTCTCTCTCGAGCTGTTCTGTTTTTTCCCTGAGCTCTGTGTGTGGGAGTTGAGCGCGGATGATCTTCTCCATTTCTCCTGCTTTCTCCCAGAGGTTACAGCCCAGATACACATGGTAGAGTTTCAGGTAAATCGTCTCTCTTTTGAATTTCCTCAACGAATCTCTTAGTATCTTCTCCGCCTCATCGCACATGCCCTGTGACAAATACAGAGATGACTCGAGGTCGATCAAAGCAAGCTGCTGGAGAGTTGTCTTTCTAAGTGACTTCAAGCGTTCGACCCAGAGGAAGCTGTTCATGTAGTTAGCCTTCTCGAACTCGATCCTGGCGACTGTTAAACCGATCGCCACGGCTGTCTGAGCCTGTACACGTTTGTTCATCGCCTTCTTAAGAAGCAATTCAGCGGGGAGATACTCGCCCTTCAGAAAAAATGTCTGGGCGTATTTGAAGAGAACGAAGCTGTTCTCCGGAGCCGAGCGGTAGTTGCGTTCCCAGAAGGTAGACTCGTCCCGATAGGCATCCGTGTTCGCATAGACATGGGGTATAAATACGAGAAGGATCAGGGTCAGGATAGCGTATCTGACCTTCTTATTCATTCTGAGCAGGTAATGGGAGATGATCCACACAAAACCGATTGACGGTACCAGAAGGTAGCGGGTGTAAATACTGAAAGGGAAAAGGCTCGTGCAGACTGCCAGAAGGTGACCTGATAAGACAATGATGATCAGGGCGATTGGGATCAGCCTTTCCCGACGGCCTCTCCCAAACCGGATGAGCACGAGAAAAGCAGCTATCCCAACGGCTCCAAGAAGCAGGTTAACATGAGTTACAACCCGATCAGCGGGCATGAACAGGTCAGGGGAGAGGGGAAGGATGAGCGATCTGAAATAATAACCGAAAGAAGCAATCAATGTTTTGGTGTTTGCGAGAAACCCGGCCTGAAAATGGAACGGGGCGCCACTCACTTCTATGACGCGGCCTCTGAGGAGCAGGTAACAGCCGGTGAGCACGGTGTTTGATACGTGAAGCCCAAATGAGATCCTCCGGCGTTTAAGGTATTCATACAGGACCAGAAAGGGCAGCAGGAATACCGTAGCCTCTTTTGAAAGGATACCGGCCGCAAAGCACAGGGATGAGTAAAGGCCCAGTTGCAATCTTCTTTGCTTAATATAACGATCGAGAAAAAACAATGCAAAGATCCCCCAGAGCAGCATGAGCAGATCGCCACGGCTCACCACCCAGATGATGTTATCCACGTGACCAGGGAAGAAGGCGAAAAGAGCTGTCGCCATTTCGGCGAATGGGGCCTGCTCATTCTGGCCCTTGAAGAATGCATAGAGGAGTAGGAGTGCCAGACTGAAAATGATCAGATTGATCGACCTGAGTTTTGCCGGACTCAAACCCCAGGCTCTTTTCTCGATCAAGAGGGAGAGGGAAAGCAAAGGGCGGTAATAGTCATAGCCCGAGGCTTTCTCCCCGGTGACCTCCCAGTATCCATAGCGGAATGCATCCAGAAGTGAAGATTCTCCTTTGAGCAGGGCATTCTGGTTTATAACCGCCTTCGAGTCCCACATGAGATCGTATTCGAGCGTTTTGTGGTAAAGTATCCAAGTAGAAAGTATGATAAGAGATAAAAAGATAATTTCTCTCTTATTCATCCATGCAACTCCGTTTCTGGTCTTGCCAAAGAAGACGGGATCACGCGGTCTTGAAAGCACAAATTGTAACTTCCAGGCCAGCATTGATTATATCTGAGTGTCGCCGTCGTGTCAATCTGCTCTGCGATCCTGGGTTTCCTCACATTTTTAAGGTTTTGGGTAATATCCTTTTGATTGGTCAGAGATGGGGTGGGGATTTTATGATTGAGGATAGGCTCCCTCTTTCTTCACTCCATGACATCGTTGATGAGATCGAGGTAGTCCATCAAGAGCCTTGTCAGGAGGAATCTGTTTTTGACAGTTTCCTTCCCCTTTTCACCAAGCTTCTTTCGGAGAGATGGCTTCTTGAGGATTTCAACGATTCTATCAGCGAAGCCTTCGGCGTCATTGGGTTCGACCAGGAAACCATTCTCCTCGTCATTGATCTGGATTGGAATCCCACCGACGTTTGTTCCCACAACGGGTTTCCCTTTCCAGAGTGCCTCCGTCACAGCCAGGCAGAACCCTTCCTTGATTGATTTCTGAACGATTACAGTCGAGAACCTCTGTATCGCATTAACGAGAATGTCGTTGTTACCCATCACGAAAATGACATCTCTGTTTTCGGACAATTCCTTTGCCTTCTTTGATATTTCTGCGTAGATTTCCCATCCTTCGGGATCGTCTGAAGCCATGTTGTAACAATATACAAGCCTGCAATCCACCTTCTTCTTCACGTGGTAAAATACATCCAGGAGCCCGACCGGATCCTTCCATGGATCCATCCTGGATACCTGGGTGATCACCGGTTTGTCATTTGGGATCCCGGCTTTCCTGATATATTTTGCAATCGTCTTCTCAGGAAGCTCCTTGTTCTTCAAGGACAACGGATCTATCGCAGGAGGTATGATCCTCTGCAGAACGGGCAGATCTTTCTTTATGTACCTGTCGCTCGAGAAGATTATTATGTCGTATCTGAGTATGAACCTTTTGAGGAAGTCCCAAAGTTGGTCATGGGGATCCGTCAAATCGATATGACACCGCCATACCCATGGCTGCCTCTTTTTATAAAACTGGATCATGGGAAGAGGTTGCGGGTCATGGATAATCACACAGTCATGGTCAATATGCGTGTATTGTGAGAAGTCCCTGTTGGTCTCCACATACAGATCTCTCTTTCTCTGGGTGAAATTGATCGATCCTCCCTGGAGTGCATTGTGAAACTTCTTTGTGATATTGAAAAAATCGGGATTACCATGCAGTATTCTCCAGCCGACATCCACACCTGTGTCGTTCATAAGCGGTACAAGCGAGCTCAAAATCTCCGCCACTCCTCCGCCTTCATATGTCGAGTTCAAGTTAATTATATGTTTTCCATAGAGCTTCCTGGCCATCCTGTAAATATGAGATATTACCTTGTCGCCAACTGTTTCGCGGTATTCCTCAAGGTTGTGCATTTACATTCACCTCATCACGATCTGTTACGTGGTCGGCTGTTTCTCCCATTGACTTTCACGATACCGGGTGATCCGCTCACCATCGACCATCATGGTAATGGAACTCCTTATGCAATTCTTTTGCCATTTACCGGCTTTCATCAGAAAGTTTCCTGCAGAATCCTGCTTATCGGTGACTTCAAATCTCCTTTCGATGTGATTATATCCTGCACACAACAGTATGTCAACAGTCATTGATCTGACCGGATAGCCTTGCGTGACGGTATGCAATTTTCACATAATATAATATCATGCGGCGACTTGCATACCTTGCGCTTGATTATTCTGTATGCTACTAGTAACAGGAAGGGATTGTGATCATGAAAGATTTTGAAGTTGGAAGAGACATTGACCCGGGGGAGGATGAGATAATTTTCTGCTGTCGGGTGAGGGAAGAGTGCACAGATGCCATGCCGCTTCCCACGCATGAGTTTTCACTGATTACCGTGGATGAGAAACCACTCTTCGAAAAATACCTGCGCACAAATAGAGAGATGCCATCGGATCTCACATTTACAAATCTATTCATCTGGAGAAAACACTACTCCTACTGCTACCTGCTGAAGAATGGTATACTCATCATCGCTGGCAATCATCACGGCAGGGGCTTCTACCTCGAACCTCTCGGGGAAGACGTAGACGCCGACACAGTTTATGATATCCTTTCATCGGGAAGTGGGACGCCGCTTGAGAGGGTCTCGGAGTCATTCTATAACAGCCACCTGGCGGATGATGACAGGTTCCATGCACAGGAGCTGAGGGAACATTGGGATTATATCTATTCGAGAGAATCGCTTGCCTACCTCAAGGGGAGGCGTTATCACAGGAAGCGTAACCATGTGAGCAGATTCATGCAGAACTACCGGTTCGATTATCAGAGACTGAATGAAGGGCTCATCGATTTGTGTCGGGATATAATGGATGAGTGGTGCAGGGAGAGGCATTGTGATACTGACCCAGAGCTATGCGCGGAAAAAGAAGCGGTACTCGAGCTGCTTGATCACTACAGTCGGCTCGAATTAATCGGTGGTCTGGTCAGTGTGGATGGCAAACCGGTTGCTTTCACCGTGGCTGAAGCAATGGATGATCAGACGGCTGTGATCCATGTCGAGAAGGCGGTAGCTGGCTTCACAGGGCTCTATCAGGCCATCAACAAGCTCTTCTGCGAGAGGGAGCTGGAGGGCTTTCGACTGGTCAACAGGGAACAGGATTTGGGCATTGAGGGGTTGAGGAGGGCGAAGGAGAACTACTTCCCGGTGAAAATGCTCAAGAAATACAGGGTCACATTGCGCACTTGAGTCTTTCGGTCCCTCTTTTGAACTTCCCTGATGTTTTATTACCCACCGTCAATAGGAGTCTGTGAGGTCTCTGAAAAAGTCTCTCTTCGCTCAGGCACTGTGCTCTGACCCTTCTACGGTTTGCTCGCTCGATTTCCGAACTCGGGGCTAGCGCCCCTTTAGCCTGCGGAAATCGCCCGAATCACAGACGCTCGCTTCACCGAGAACGGTACCCATAGCTCCGTGATTCGCTCCGAAAGACTTTTTCAGAGACCTATCTATCCAGAAAAGGAATACTTGATTCTGTCAGATTCAATTGTTATAATTATACTGTTACAAATATATCAAATTAAGCTCATGATAGAATTAAATATAAATCATGCCGATCCGCTTCCCCTCTTCGAGCAGATTGCGAAACAGGTGAGGCAACTAATAGCCACAAAAAAGCTTAAGCCCGGTGATCATCTACCAACAGTCAGGCAACTTGCAAGCTATCTCTCAATAAGCCCTCAAACGGTACTCAGCGCGTATCAAAAGCTCGGGAGAGAGAACGTGATAGTATCTCTTGGCGCAGGTGGTACCATCGTGCGAGCGAGCCCCGATGATCCACATTTGCGGATCGTTCGCCAGAGACACCTATCGGACCTGGTTAGCGGTTCAATCCTCGAGGTCCTGAGCCAGGGTTACAGTCCGGAAGAGCTCGAGGCAACCTTTTCGCTTCATCTCACGCGGTGGCGTGAGGAACAGGCTGTGATGACCACAGCACTTGGTCATACCGGTGGAGAGAGCGGTGCAAGCGGTACCATCAGGATAGTAGGCAGCCATGACGTTGCCCTTAATCTTCTAATCAGTCAGTTGAGAAAGAGGCACCCGACTATCGCTATCGAAATGAGGTATGCGGGAAGCCTCGGAGGTCTCATTGCACTCCAGGAAGACAGGGCCGATCTTGCCGGAATCCACCTGCTGGATGAAGAGACAGGTGAATATAATTATCCCTATGTTAAGCATATCCTACCCGGCCGGGAAGTTGTCATTGTTCATCTGGCGCACAGGATTCAGGGGCTTATGTTCAACAAAGGCAATCCGCTCCATATCCGGGGACTTGAAGACCTAAGGCGGCCTGGCGTGCGTATCGTGAACCGGCAGAAGGGATCAGGGACAAGGATACTCCTCGACTTTAAGCTCAGGCAACTGGGCATCATGCCCAAGGAAGTCAAGGGTTATGAGCGGGAGCTGGACACTCATCTCGCGGTTGCCAGCTGCATTGCGCAGGGGGAAGCGGATGCAGGATTGGGGATCCAGGCCGCGGCTCAAAGCTGCGATATAGGCTTCCTTCCACTTTTCAAGGAACAGTATGACCTTGTGATTCCGATGGCACAATTCACTGGAGAGCGCCTGTCGCCTCTTCTGAGGATGATCGAGAGCGAGAGCTTCCGAGATCTAGTTGACAGGACCGGTGGATACGATACAACCGATACGGGGACTAAGAGGTATTGCAGATATGATAAATGAATACGTCGGCTAACCCCGCCTTTCGGGGATAAACACTTTCCTACTCTGGCACGGGAGAGGGTCATGTGGAAGGTAATCACCATCGCCCATCTAATACTTTTTATCATGTGTTTTCCGGATTTCAAATCCACGAACGCCTGCATCCAGACAAATAGTTTGACGAAAGAATCACAGTCGACTCAGCGGTTACCGAGGAGCAAAAAAAGGCTTCGTGTTGCGACAACAACCAGCCTCTATGACACGGGCCTGTGGGAGTATATAGAGCCTGTCTTTGAAAAGAAATACGGCATAGATCTGGATATACTGCCTGTAGGCACCGGCATAGCCCTGGAATACGGCAGGAGAGGCGATGTCGATGTGATCACCGTTCACTCGAAGAGCCGTGAGCAGAAATTCGTCGAAGAGGGCTATGGGATGAAACGCGTCGTTTTCGCCTACAATTATTTTATCGTCGTCGGGCCTCCTGCCGATCCGGCAAAGATCAAGGGAATGTCGCCCGAAGAGGCGTTTCGAAAGTTAGCCACAAGCCGATCCTTTTCCTTCGTATCCAGGGGAGATGATTCGGGCACACACTCAAGGGAGATTGCGATCTGGAAAGGGGCAGGTGTCAAGAATTACGATTCGCTGCGAAAGGTCGGTGATTGGTACATAGAGTCGGGGAGAGGCATGGGGCCAACGCTACTCATGGCAGATGAGCTGCAGGGTTACACGCTGACCGATCTGGGAACCTTCCTCGCCTACCGGGGGAAAATAGAGCTGGTTCCTCTTATTGAACACGGCCAGAGCCTGCTCAACGTGTACTCGATAATCGCCTGTAATCCGGAGACGAACCGGGGAGTGAATTCTGAAATGGCCCTCATGCTGGTGGAATTTCTCACGTCAAGAGAGGTGCAGGGACTAATTCGAAAATTTGGTGAAAAGCAATATGGAGTGCCTCTCTTCATCCCCTGCGCCGGTCGAGAACCGTGAGAGCAAGGCAGAGGTAACGTGAGGTAATCTTGGGCGAGCTTGGCGAAGGCATCATACGGGCTTTCGAACTCATTGTTTCCCTTGATACAGAAGTCCTGGAGATAACCGGACGGTCACTGGCAATATCTGCCACTTCCTGCAGCGTCTCGATTCTTATATGCCTGCCTCTTGGCAGTCTGATACACTTCAGGCATTTTCCGGGCAAAAGGTTATTGATAAGTCTCATACAAACATCATTCAGCCTGCCGACTGTCGCCGTGGGCCTGTTCGTCTTCTTGATTTTTTCAAGGACGGGACCGCTCGGTGTGCTGGGACTCCTGTTCACACCTGTGGTGATGGTGATAGGGCAGGTGATCCTGATCACACCGGTGATGTTGGGGCTTACGATCGCGGCCCTCAGCGTGAGCGACGTGGCGGTATCAGACACCGCGATTTCACTCGGCGCCAGCAGGTATCAGGCCGCCGTTATAACCATCAGGGAGGCAAGATTCGCGATAATGACAGCGATCCTAATGGGCTTCGGGAGGGCGATCTCAGAGGTCGGATTGTCCCTGATGGTCGGTGGGAACATAAGGGGATTCACACGAACAATAACGACGGCCATATCACTCGAAACCTCAAGGGGCGATATAGAACTCTCGATTGCCCTGGGGTTGATTTTGACATTCATTGCACTTGTGATAAACACGGTACTGAGCCGACTCCAGCTGAGATAGGTTTCATCAAATGGCGATAATGGAGCTTAAGCATCTGCGTCAAAAATATGAGGGCCGGGATGTCTTGAAAGATGTGAGCCTCAAGCTGGAGGAGGGGGAGTTCTGTGCAATCATAGGGCCAACAGGTGCCGGCAAGACAACTCTGCTCAGGTTGATGACTCTTCTGGACATACCAGCAGGGGGTCGGCTGATCTTCAATGGAATCGATGTCACGCGGTCCAGACGACTCCGGCTAAAAGTTCGCCGAAGGATGGCTCTCGTCCAGCAGAAGCCTGTTGTTTTCAGCATGAGTGTTTACGATAATGTCGCCCTGGGTCTTGTATGGAGGGGAGAGGAAAGGAGAATCATCCGTCGGAAGGTGCATGAGATCCTCGATAGAGTTGAAATGATGGATTACAGAGACAGGAATGCCCGGACACTCTCCGGGGGAGAAGTGCAGCGTGTCGCCCTGGCAAGGGCTCTGGTAACCGAACCGGAGGTTTTGCTTCTCGATGAGCCAACTTCAAATCTGGATCCAGTCTCGGTGCTCAGGATGGAGGATCTCCTTGAGAAGGTTATAGGTCGCAAGAGAACGACAGTCATCATGGCCACACACGACATGGCGCAGGGACAGCGACTCGCTGACAGGATTGGGGTGATGATAAAGGGTGAGATCCTCCAGATGGGAAGCCCCGGGGAAATCTTCTGTTCACCAAGGAGTCAGGAGGTAGCTGAGTTCGTGGGTTTCGAGAACATTCTGTCCGGTGTGATAGTTGAAAAAGACGACGGTCTTGCAGTCATTGACATCGACGGAAACTCCATTCAGGTGGTCTCCGATTGTGCGGTGGGTGACAGGGTCGAAGTTTTTGTGAATCCCAGACACATCACCTTCACCCTATCGAGAGATACAAGCAGCGCCCGCAACGCGATAGTGGGACGGATCAGTAGATTGACTCAGGTCGGATCGCTTGTAAGAATAGAGCTGGATTGCGGGTTCCCTTTGCTGGGTGTACTGACCACGCGCTCGGCTCAGGAACTTGAGTTCACTATCGGCAAGCGGGTTTTCGCCAATTTCAAGGCCACCTCAGTCCATGTACACAAGCGGGGTAGCGGTCACATCTCTTATGTAAAAGCGGCGAGTTCCCACCAGCGGGGTGGTGGGTCCCACCGCTATCCTTAACAAGCCACCCGACCAGATAACCGAAAAAGACTCAAAGGAACAATGGCGCCAGGAGACCCTCGCGGCCGAGAAGTTTATCAGCCGCTTCCTGCAATACGTCTTGCCATACCGCTTCGTGAAGATCCGCTACTATGGCTTCTTGAGCCCCAGAAAACGACAACTGCTCGAGACTATCAAAGAACTGTTCGCTCTATTTAAATCTCATGATGAGAAATCCAGCCCCGGTTGCAACACCCCTGTCAGGGTCCTGAGCGCCATGAGATGTCCCAAGTGTGGCAGCGAGATGGTTCTTATCAAAGAAATCAATCCACTGCCAACTCTTATATCGTTGGACTTTGGTTTATTTCATCCCAGTGATCGATGCTGCTGGCTCTCCATTAAAACAAAATCAATGTCTGGTGATAAAGCTGAAAGAAGCTGGCTGAATTTCTCAATAGTCGGAATTGATTTACCTTGCTCATATCGGGCGTATGTATTATGTGACTTCGCACCCATTCGCTTTGCAACTTCTGCTAAAGTAAGACCTCGTTTCATTCTTTGCCGACGCAGTAAAAATGCACTCAATGTTGCTAAATCAGAAGAACCGATTTCAAAGAGTTCGCCCTTTCTTGGAAATACCTCAACTTTGAACTCTTCCTTATTCACAAGTAACTCTATAGCGTCGGCAATCATCTCATAGGCCTCTTTTTTAGTACGGCCTTGTGTCACAACGCTAAGAATCGGCACTTCAATGGACCAATACTGGCCAGCTTTAAACACACGTCCTACAAAACGCATTAGTCAACTCCTTTTGCTTCTTTAATAATGGCTTTGGCAGTATACTCATTAATCTCTTTGTGCTGGGGCACTGCTATTTCACGCTCACCATCTGTCCATATATCGTGTTTACCTCCGTGTCGCACCAGCTTCCAACCAAGCTTCTGTAGTCTTTTCTCAAGTTCCTGCCTCTTCGTGTTTAATATTACACATATATGTGTAATTTGTCAGCCAAAAGATCAACTTTTTCTTTATTTATATCGGATTCAATTTGAAGCCGAATGCAATGGCATTAAGCTGCTGGCGCTCTCGACGCGGACCTTGCTGGGGTGGGGTGTCATTTACATAAGAGTGTTACATACGCAAGGGGCGTGACAGGTGGATCGGCAGCTTCAACGCCGTGATAGGTGGAGGAATCAGTATTCTCAAACCCAGCGTATCAATAATCTCTCCTGGGTGAGCGGTGCCACACTGATGTTGGCGCTCCTGAAGACAGGATCTACGTTCCAATAGAACTTGTCCTGACGCCCCGGGTCAAAGACATCTATCCCGGTATTTGGACCCGTGGTCACCGCCCACCCATAAATCGTGGTATCTAAAACACGAATGATATTTTCCGCGATTCTTTCAATAACAGAAAGTTACGGATTTTTCCTCGAGCCTGTTCTCCCCTGCAAGATGCAGAAGAACCGATGAAGTCGTAATAGCTCGTCGGTTTCTGCCTGGAACAAACTAATGCCCCGGTTTTCCACAAGAATGGCAGTCTTTTTTCCACCAGAGATCACCACGAGGGAGTCGACTTCCGTTGGTTCTCCAACACCAGGTAAACCATATTCACCGGTCAGCTCCGCGATGCGTTCCTTTACGAACGAGTGTTCAACTTCAATGGGTACATCTGGGGCTTCGAAGTGAACATGCTTCATCGCAGAGGCTGCATTCGCATCTTCAGGAGAATCAAATAGACCCCAAAAATACTCAAGATTGTCTATTCTCATATTAAATCCACCTAACGGCATGTGGCTGAGCGGCGCGGCTGGTCTGAGAAACGGCGGTGGCTAACCGTGAGGCCGGGGAGCAGGACACACCTGAATTGCCGCGCGGTAGCCGCGTCCGCTCCAGCCGCTTGTTAAGCCGCCCTTTGTCTTGAAGCTTATGTTCGCATTACATTCTGCTTCTCAGCCCTGAGGCGGCTTCACAGCGGTGAACTTGACACTCACCACTTTTCCTTCCACAAGAATGCGGTCTTCCTTGCTCGGCGGCGGGGTGAACTCTTCCCCAGGGCAACAGGCCATG
>JBHIFB010000050.1:0-21255 GCA_046760905.1 Candidatus Glassiibacteriota bacterium
ACCGCCTCCTTAGCAGAAACTGCAACCTGCAGGGCGCCTGGGTCAGCAAGTCCGACATCCTCGGAAGCGAAGATGACCAGCCGTCTCGCTATGAAAAGGGGATCCTCACCGCCCTCGAGCATCCTCGTACACCAGTAGAGTGCCGCATCGGGGTCACTGCCGCGGAGGCTCTTGATCATTGCTGATATCAGGTTATAGTGCTCCTCACCTGCTCTGTCATAAAGATATACGCTCCGACCAACCGCCGTGGCCACTTCCTCTTTGCCCGCTCTCGGTGTGCCTGACTCGTCCGGTTCAACAATGAACGAGAGTATCTCCAGAGCATTCAGAAGCCTGCGTGCATCCCCGCCCGATGTCTGTATGAGGGAATCCATAGCCTCATCGCTCAGAGTCAAGCCCGTTTTGCCCAGCCCCCTTTCGGTATCTGTTAGCGCCCTCTCTGCGATCACCCGTAACTCATCATGTGAGAGAGGCTTAAGTGTGAGAACGGTGGAACGGGAGAGTAGCGGGGCGATGACTTCGAAGGAGGGATTCTCGGTGGTCGATCCTATCAATATGATAGTCCCGTCTTCCACGTGGGGAAGAAAGGCATCCTGCTGAGCCTTGTTGAATCTGTGGATCTCATCACAGAAAAGGATAGTCCTTTGGGATCTGAGGGACCGGTTAGCCCGGGCTCGTTTCACGATCTCTCTCACTTCTTTCACACCTGAGGTGACGGCACTGAAGAATACGAAATCGGCACCGGTTTTGTCTGCGATGATCCGGGCGAAAGTTGTCTTGCCGGTTCCAGGGGGACCCCAGAAAATGAGTGAACTCACCTCGTCAGATTCGATCATTCTGCCAAGAAGCTTCCCTTCGCCCAGAAGGTGATCCTGCCCCACGAACTCCTCCAGGTTCCTGGGTCTCATGCGATCGGCAAGAGGCGTCCGTATCTCACCCTCTCCTTCTTCGATTCCCCGCAGTAACTCCATCACATCCTTAGCCTTTTTGCTTCAGGTTCCTTCCTATTCTTCGCCTTTGTACTTCAGGTTCCTTCCTATGAGAGGAGCAAGCTCTCCCATCATGTGCGCTTTCCTTTATATATCGCCCCAAGAAAATCTATCGCAGTCCTCGCAGCAAGCTGGGCTGTAATCCCTGATGGATCATAGAGAGGATTCACCTCGACAACGTCAAAACCCACAACCTCGCACCTGTGGCCAACCTCCCTCAGCATCGCCCTCACCTCCCTAAAGCCGAGTCCTCCCGGTTCGGGAACTCCGGTGCCCGGCGCTATTGAGGGGTCAAAGACATCTATATCCAGAGTCACGTAGCATCGTTTTTGCCCGGCCATGTATGATAGCAGGTGTTCTATCCCATGTTTTAGAATCTGTTCGGAGGTCTCCACTGCGCAACCCTCTGCCCGCGCCTTCTGGAGTACATCCTCATCACCCAGGATCCCGCGGGCACCAGCGTTTACGACGCCCCGAACGAAATCGAGCTCCCGGCAGAGCTTCATCGGGCTGGCGTGTGTAAATGCCGATCCATCCAGTTCACCCAGGTAATCGATATGACTGTCGATCTGAAGTATCCAGAAATCCCCTGCTGTTTCACCCAGACCTTTCACTACCGGGTATGTGACGGAGTGATCACCACCGAGTATGAAGGGGAATATCCCGGATGCAGACATGGAGCTGACCGAGTCCGTGATTCGCGTATGGGTTTTGTTTATGGATGTGGGTGCAACAGGTACGTCTCCAAGATCGGCAATTGACACATCGGTGAGAAACGTCTCTCCTGACTCGACATCGAAAAATCCCTTCAATCCATGCCCCCTGTCGAGGGCCCTACCACCCTCCCAGTATGTGTAGAGCATCGAGGCCTCTCTTATGGCCCGGGGCCCGAACCGCGAGCCCGGTCTGTTGGTTGTCGCTTCATCGAACGGGATGCCGAGAACCCCGATTGAATTACGGGGGAGCGTGGATGGCTCATCGACGAGAGGAGCCTTGAGAAAGGTGGTAATACCAGAAAACGGCATTGATATGTATTTACCCTCTACCCTCATATTTGACCCCTGCATGCGGCAGCTTTATCGTTGAGATATCTGACGACCGGTAACAATGAATATCCGGCTGGCTGCGATTCCCCCGGGAGTCATTCGGCCCTCCTGAAGCGAAGCCGCTTCATGAAAATAATACCTTTTGAAGTTTCTTATGTCAAGAATATAAAGCTTTTGCGACCTCATCCCTCTCAAAGCGCTTTAAAGATTTTCTACTTTCCCCTTCTATTACAACAAGATTTCCTGTTTCACCCGTGATTCTTCCGATAACCGTCGCATCTATTCCCTCCCCTCTCATCCGTTCACAGAGCGGCTTCGCCCCCTCCCCCTCAACGGCGACCAGCAGTGCACCGGATGCGAGAAGCCCCATCGGATCAATACCGAGTTCATCGCAAATAAGTTCCGTCTCGGGATAGATATGCACAGCCTCAGGATAGATCTCCACTCCGGTCTTTGAGGCTTTTGCCAGCTCGTAAAGGGCGGTCGATAGGCCCCCTTCGGTTGGATCGTGCATCGCCGTCACACCCTCGAAAGAGGCTGCGATCGTGGCCTCCTGCACGATGCTGATTCCAGGATCCAGGACGAATGAAGAGGCGGTCCGACAGAATTTCTCCCCAAGGCGTGAGAGTCTCGCCCCTGCTTCCCTGGCCAGCACCGCTGTCCCCTCTATCGCAATCCCCTTCGTGAGGATAAGGAGGTTACCGGGCCTGGCTCCGGAGCTTTTGATGATACCGGATGGCCCCACTTCCCCCACCATGTGGCCACAGATGACGGGCCTTGTCACCGCATCTGTTATCTCGGTGTGACCGCCGCAGAGAGATATACCCACCCTCTTGCACCTTTCCCCCAGCCCACCCACAATCTGCTTCGCCATCGACTCCGTTGCTTCCCCCTCGGGCAGAAGCACGGTGGCAAGAAACCATTTCGGTACGGCTCCCATAACAGCGATGTCGTTTGCGTTTATGGCGAGTGACCATAGTCCCATATCGTCTGCAACGAACGTAATGGGGTCTGAAGTAAGCACGATGAGCTTTTCATCCACCTTCACAACGGCAGCATCCTCGCCGATCGCCGGTCCCACGATCACACTCTCACCCGTCCAAGCGTGCTCTTTGAGAAGAACTTCGAGCAAGGGCAAGGGGAGCTTGCCCGGCTGCAGTTTTTCCTCATCCATCGTATTCAATCAAACGTGATTTGTAACAACACAATTATATTACACAAAAATCCTATGCTTTCAACACCCAATTCGATTCCATGCTGAGCATCGTTTCCGCTTGACTGCCCGCTCCGGTTCGGGTATCTTTGGTAAGGAAATCATCAGTAGTTACTGCTTCACAAATAAGATAGAACCATGAGATTGCTAGCAGAAGAAGGGGGGACACCATGGCTGATCTAGCAGGTCGCATGAAGAGGGCCGCGAAACTCGAACCCGGTCTATATGAAGAGGTGGAGGCCGACGAGGGTGCGCTTGGGCAGGCGACTCTTGTGGTTATCCTCTCAAGCGTCGCTGCAGGAATCGGATCCATTTCCGATGCAGGAGCGCCAGGGATTTTGTGGGGCACGATCGTGGCCCTTCTCGGGTGGTACATCTGGGCCTTCCTGACCTATTTCATTGGAACGAGGTTTCTACCCACACCCCAGACAAGCGCCACCTATGGGGAACTGCTCAGGACGATTGGCTTCTCGAGTTCACCAGGTGTAATCCGCATTCTGGGAATCATTCCTGGGCTCACATGGATCATCTCCATGATCGCCTCGGTCTGGATGCTCATCGCGATGGTGATAGCCGTCCGGCAGGCGCTCGATTACACGAGTACCGGCAGAGCGGTTGGTGTCTGCATCATAGGATGGATCGTACAGATCATCTTCATAGGCCTAATCATGGGCCTTTTTCTGAGGGGAGCATAAAAGGGTCATTGCATGTAGTCATATCGTTCGAACGCCTTTGCATTGACCCAGCTATAGCTCGCAGAAAGGACACTAACCCTGCAATAAATCTTTTAGTGAAACCCCACAGGGTCTGACCCCTTTACTATTTCCCGATTATGAATTAGATTTTTCAGTCAATGTGTCCCGATATGGATGGCACTGTAATTGCATAATGTATTCTACATTAACTATTTGCAGGTTCCTGAGTGTGGTCTCCGTGAAGTAGTGATTCAAAAGAAATGTGAGGAAAGACAACAGTGAGAGGTGCGATGAGACGAGCGATACTGATTGGAATCGACGGGGCCACTTTCGATATCCTACTGCCGTGGAGCCGGGAAGGAATCATGCCCAATCTGGGGAAAGCCGTAGAAATGGGATCTCACGGCGATCTCGAATCCACTGTACCGCCCACGACGCCACCGGCCTGGGCGAGCTGTGTGACGGGAAAACAACCCGGGAAGCACGGGATATACGACTTCAGAGAATCATTCCTGCTTGATCCGCAAAGGCCCCTGGTGAGTTCCCGAAGCGTGAAGTCGACTAAGATCTGGCACATACTGAATGCCTCCGGGAGAAAGACTGCAATTATGAATGTCCCGATCACCTACCCTCCTGAACAGGTGGACGGTTTCATGATATCCGGCATGATGACGCCCTCCCAGGATTCATCTTACACTCACCCGAAGGAGCTGAAGGAGGAGATCATCAAACAGTGCGGTGATTACGTTGTGAATATCGACATACCTCAGTATGATGTCGAACTCCTGGACGATGCCCTCAGGTTCTTCAAGGACATTACCTACTCTTTCCAGAAAAGAAGAGACGCCTTCTTCTATCTTCTTGATGAGAAGGAGTGGGACTTTTTCATGGTGGTTTTCATAATCGCAGACAGGATCCAGCACCTGTTCTGGAAATATCTTTTCCCTGGAAGCTCATTCTACAATCTAGCGCATGCTCCGAGAATAAGGGAAGAGATTTTCAAGTGTTATTCACTGCTAGATGACATGATCGGACGAGTCCTTGAGAAATTGGATGACTCAACCGATCTTTTCATAATGTCCGACCATGGATTTGGCTACACAGAAAAGTGGTTCAATGTGAACAGGTGGCTCGGTGACCTAGGGCTTCTGGATCTCCGCACCGGTGAGGCAATGAAGAAATCGCTGTTTGTTGCAGCCATGTCGGTGGGCGAATCGAAATTCGTCAAACAGGTATTCCCGAATTCTCTCCAGAGCACGATACGGAACAGAATAAGACGCGGCAGGGGGACACTTAATACGGATATCGGTACCACGATGAACTGGTCGAAGACGAAGGCTTTCTTCGCAAGCATACCGGCTCAGGGGATATTCATCAACATAAACAGCAAACCGGTTGAGGGCATCGTCGATCCGGGATCGGAATATGACGACCTGAGACGCCGCCTGAAAGAGGAACTCCTGAACCTGAAGGATCCAGAGACGGGCGAGGAGGTTGTTGATCGGGTCCTGTTCCGGGAGGAAGTGTATGACGGGCCTCATGCGAAGCTTGCTCCCGACATCCTCTTCGTTGCAAAAGATTACGCTGTACTCGGAAGGCAGCTTTTCGGTACCCACAGATGGATCGAAACAAGTGAAAACCAGGCGAACGGATTCCACAGATCGAACGGCATCTTCCTTTCAATAGGCAAGCATATAAAACGTAACCATATCGTCAGCGGGGCGCACATCACCGATGTCATGCCCACGATCCTATATGCGATGGGTGAAACACTGCCGGACGATCTGGATGGCAGGGTACTTATGGATATCTTCGATAAAGAGTATCTCGACATAAATTCCATCAGATACGAGTCAGCCCCCAGGTTCAGAACCGATGATCAGGATGGAGCTTACTCGGAGAAAGACTCAGACGCAGTCAGATCGAGGCTTGCCGGCCTGGGTTACATCGAATAAACAGTGAGGATGCGAACATGAAGAGACTAATAACACCGCTCAAGATTCTGGTAACCGTAGGGATACTATATCTCATATTCAAAAAATTTCAGATTGATTGGAAAGATATAACTGAGGCCCTGAGTAACTCCAGCCCCTTGTGGTGGCTTGCATCCATCGGGACCCAGTTCCTCGCTATCCTCTTCTCGATCCAGAGGTGGAAGGTACTGCTTGTGGGTCAGCGGCTGGAAGTCCCTTTCGGTCACCTTGCTAGTACTTACATGGTCGGCAGATTCCTCGGCACCTTCACACCGACCGGCGTTGGACTCGAAGCTTATAAGGCATATGATATAGCCAGGTACACAAGTAAGGCCACAGAATCGGTTGCTGTCGTATTTATCGAAAAGACCGTAGTGACATTCCTCTCCCTCAGCTTCCTCGTGATAGTGAGTCTCTTTTTTATAGACCTGGCACCCACATTCCTATATGCATTCTTCGCCTTCTTCACTGTACTGCTGCTGCTCGCGATCGTGCTTCTCTTTCAACCGGCACTCATAGAGAAGATCCTCCTCATCAATTTCCCTGGTAGGGCGAAGGTCGAGGGCATCCTGAGAAATGCCGTCGAATCATTCACCATGTATAGCAAGAACCGCTCACCTCTGGCGGTGGCTCTAATCTTCGGGATACTCGTCTATCTATCACTCTTCAGCACCTTCTACACAAACAGCAAAGCCCTGAGAGTGCCCGAACCCACCACAGGCACTATCGAGAGGGTAGTTATTGATGAAGGCGCCAGGGAGAAACTCCGGGAAGATTGGATCGAGTTTGTTGAGGCTGAAGGAGAAGCGGGTGACAGGAAAGTAGCCGAGGTGCTCCTTACAGAGAACGAGAAAGAATCACTCGCAGAATCTGGCATCACTTTCCTCGAAGAGGGGGAACGAAGCCGGGCAAGGAAAGGTATATCCTTGAAGGATGTGTACATCGTAGGTCCTCTCACCCAGATCGCCACGATGATCCCCTTGAGCATCGCCGGCATAGGCCTGCGAGAAGGCGCTTTTGCCGGGCTTCTTGAAAGCCTTGGCATCTGGATAGGACCGAAGACCGTTCTCACGTCGGTCATGTGGTATTTCGTGAGCATTTCGATTAATATTATAGGTGCTGTACTGTTCCTGGTGAGAAAAACAGACTACGAGAAAACCATCAGTGAGATGAAGCAGAACAGATGAGAAAGGGCCAAATTCATGATGACGCCTTCAGTTGATTCAGTTCGCCCTTCCGGGAGATGCGCACTCGGATTCCTGGGAGGTCTTCTAGCCGGAATGATCATAGGGATCGTGGAATCCATAGTCGTCGCCGCAGGTGGCGTCGAACTCCCGGATATGGGCATCTTCCCGTATGCGGTGCTCAGCTACGGCATTCTGAGTGCTTTCCTCGGTCTCGGATTGGGCGTTGTAGGTTTTTTCATCTCCCACTTTATCTCACTGAAGAGGCCGGCATACCGTGTCTTCTCGTTCTACCTCAGCGTGGTGCTTATTCTCGAAGGTATCATCATCGGGAGATTCCGTATCATAAGGGATGTATTTCACGAGAAGCATCCGGGACCGATGCTTGACCTCGGCCTATTCGTCAGCGCCGTCATCATATTCTTCCTTCTCTACCGCCTGGTATTCTCACCGCTTTTTTCGAGAAAACCGTTCTCCTCTCTAACCAGAGCAGCCTGGGCAGTTCCGTTTTACATCATCGTGTTCATTGTGACGCTGATCATGGCAGGGGGATACGGAAAGCTCTCTCACCCGGCGGTGGGCAGCCAGAGCGAAGAAGCGATAGCACGTCTGGGTGATCGGCCCAATATCATCCTGATCATCGTCGACACCCTGCGCGCCGACAGACTGTCATGCTATGGCTATGAGAAGATGACGAGTCCTAACGTCGATTTGCTTGCTGCGGATGGGCTCCTGTTTTTGAACGCTTTCTCCCAGGCATCATGGACCAGGTCCTCAATAGCTTCTGTGTTGACATCGCTCTATCCCTCCTCACACAGGGCTATAGGTAAGCCTGACCAGCTCCCTGACCAGGTTGTAACACTCGCAGAAGCCCTGAAGCAGGCAGGTTACTACACCGTCGGTTTCGTCGACAACGTAAACATTGCACCGGTTTTCAACTTCCACCAGGGATTCGACGAGTACCACTACCTCGCGCCCGATCACTTCTTCTACGCACCCGAATCCGCCACACAGCTCATCGTATACAACCAGCTTAGGTTAATAAGGGAGCGGTTTCTATCGAAGAACACCTGGGTGGAGTTCTATTACCAGGATGCGGCGGTTGTGACCGACCGTACCATCGATTGGCTCGAGAAGAACCGGGAGAAAAAGTTCTTCCTCCTCATACACTACATGGACCCTCACGACCCTTATTTCTCGCACCCTTACACCGGCGAAGGCTATGCACGGGTGTCGCTGCCTAAACCTCCCCCTGAAATCGCGGCAAAACTCTCCGAGCTTTACGATGGTGAGATAGCTTATTTCGATGCCGAATTTGGCAGGCTCAGGGATTGGCTCATTCGTAATGGGCTGTATGACGGGACGCTGATCATGCTAACCGCGGATCACGGCGAGGAGTTCTATGAACATAGTGGATGGTGGCATGGTACGACGCTCTATGAAGAACAGATACACGTTCCTTTGATACTGAAGACCGAGGACACCGCGGATACGGCAGAAGTCGTGACTTCTCTGGCGAGGAGCATCGACATCCCTCCGACACTCTTGTCTCTCGCAGATGTTGAAATCCCTTCCATGATGCAGGGAGTTTCTCTGGTCGACTCGATGGGCGAGAGCACACGGGACCTCGAATACATATTTTCTGAAGAGGACTTCGAAGGGAACGTCCTCAAAGCGGTGAGGGGGAAACACAGGAAGCTCATCTCCGCCAACGAGAACAATCCAAGGGGGCTATCTGAACTGGAACTCTTCGACCTTGTGGCCGATCCGTACGAGATGAAGAACCTTGCCGGAGTCGAGGTCGAGATTGAATCGCAACTCAAACGCTGGATGGAGGACTCGGAAGCCTATGCGCTCGAGCGATCGGTAGGGGCGCAGAAGGGAGAAATAGACGAGGCCACACAGGAAAGGCTGAAGGCTCTCGGCTATGTAGAGTGAGACCGACACCACTCACGCCCGGTCCCCTGAATAGAGTATGAACAGCAGGAAAAAAGTTTTGATCGTTGGGATGGACGGGGCATCTCCCGGGCTGCTCTTCCCGTGGGCTCAGGAAGGCAAACTCCCGAACATTGCACGCCTCATAGAGAACGGAAAACACGGAACGCTGCTCTCCACGATACCACCGGCAACGTTTCCCGCGTGGTCCTCATTCATGACAGGCACTAACCCCGGCAAGCACGGTCTATATGATTTCACGACGAGGGTGAAGGGCTCCTATGCCGTTGAGTTCGTTAACTCCACATACAGGAAGACGCCGACAATCTGGAAGCTTCTCAACGAAGCCGGCTACCGTGTCGGGGTTATGGGAATGCCGTCCACCTACCCGCCGGAACACCTGGACGGCTTCATGATTTCCGGTTTCGACTCGCCAGTTGCGACCGGAATAGAGGGCTCGTTTGTATGGCCCGGGGATCTATACGGGAAGATCAAGAGAGAAATCGGGAAGTACCTCATAACGGACTTCCAGGAGCTCCGGATAGGACCGGGCTGGCATGACCGTGCACTCGAAGGGCTCCAAAAGACCATCGAGAGGAAGGAACAGATTGCCAGATTCCTCCTCCAGAATGAGGATGTGGATGTGTTCTGTGTCCTGTTCGGAGAATCCGATACGGTGTCGCATCATTTCTGGAGCGCATTCGACCGGCAGTCTCCGAGATTCAGCGAGCCCCTCGCTTCGAGGCATGCCGGGTCGATCCTGAAAGTTTACCGCTGGATAGACTCGGCCATAGGCTCTATACTCCAGGAATTCCCGGAGGATTCCCTCATCCTTGTCGCTTCCGATCATGGTTTCGGCGGTTCAGGCAATGAGGTTCTCTACCTCAATAGATGGCTCAGCCAGATGGGATATCTAAGCTTCAGAGACGGTGGCTCAACACTAATCAACGGCCTGGAAGGGCTCAAAAGCAAGTTGCTCGGTGTCGTTCCGGTGAGGTTTCAGGAACAGTTGTTCAGGAGGTTTGGTGGCAAGATAGCGAACACGCTGGAGTCCAGGCTGAGGTTCGGCAGCATTGATTGGGATGGAACCGTTGCCTTCTCTGAAGAGCTCAACTACTTCCCGAGCATCTGGATGAATGTGAATGGAAGAGAACCCGAAGGCAAGGTGTCACCCGGCGACGAGTACGAGCACTTAAGAGACGACATCATACGCGACCTGGAAAACTGGATGAACCCGGTGAGCGGCAGCCCGATCGTGAAGAAAGCCTGGAGAAGAGAGGAGCTCTACCAGGGGGATTATGTGACGGATGCACCCGACATCATACTGGAACTCGCACTCAATCGCGGGTATTCCTATAATGTCCTGCCTACCAGATCGACACAGGGCACCGCTTGTTTCCGCACACTCGCTACGGAAGAGCTCATCGGATCCAAAGGCAAGGGCATGAATGGCAGCCACAGGAGGGAGGGCATATACATAGTGAGCGGCCCTTCGTTGAGAGGACAGGAGGAAGGTCAGACATTCAGTATATGGGATCCGGCTGTGACTGTGCTCGAGTTTATGGGAGTCGAAATAACTGATGAAATGGATGGTGTGGACATGAGCAAGTCTCTAAGAGAAGATGCCGCATCGAAAGCCTCCGCTCAAAAATGGACCCGGTCAGTTTCACAGGAGCCGCTTTCACAATCGGAGCAGGAAGAAATCGCGAAGCGGCTGAGGAGCCTCGGATACCTGGAATAGAGGAAGCTAGCGTGGGAAAAAGCATCTCCATCATACTGCCAGCCTACAACGAGGAACAAAACATCGCCCGTTCCATTGAGGTTTCCGAGAATGTGCTGAAAGGGCTTGTAGACGATTACGAGATAATCGTGGTCAATGACGGAAGCCTGGACCGAACAGAGGAGGTGGTCTCTGAGATTTCACAGACAAATAGTAATGTCAGGTGTCTGAGTCACAGAGTGAACAAAGGTTACGGGGCAGCTCTCAAGACAGGTCTCAAAAACGCCCGCAAGCAGCTGCTCTTCTTCACGGACTCGGATCTCCAGTTCGATATATCGGAACTCAAGCAATTGATGAGCTGGATCGACACGCACGACATCGTTATAGGATACCGCAAGAGAAGAAGGGATCATACAGGAAGGAGATTCCTTGGCTGGGGCTGGACGACGCTTGTGAGCATACTGTTTGGACTCAAGGTCAGGGATATAGACTGCGCCTTCAAGCTCTTCAAGAAAAAGGTGATAGACAGCATATCGATAGATTCGATAGGTGCATTCGTCAACAGTGAAATACTCCTCCGGGCCACCAGGATGGGATACTCTCTGAAAGAGGTACCCGTCACTCATTTCCCCAGGCTAAACGGGAAAGCCAAGGGGGCACGTCCACGAATCATCATCAAGGCTCTGCACGAGCTTTCAAAGATGTACAGGGAACTTTCGTGAAGCCCTTAAAAATAGCAATGGTCGCGGCCTGTCCCTTCCCGACCTGGCAGGGATCACAGGTCCTGATACGGCAGATGGCAGAGATTCTTTCAAGCCGTGGGCACAGCGTGCATGTCGTCACCTATGGCTACGGTGAGTATGAGCTGTCGGCCAATTACTTCGTGCACAGGATTCCAGCACTCCCTTTCTACCGAAGCTTCCGTTCCGGGCCGAGTGCGCTCAAGCTGCTTCTCGATCCGCTTCTCGCGATCATGCTGTTCTGGGTTGCGTTCAAGGAGAAGATCCACATAATCCATGCTCATAATCACGAAGGAGTCCTTTCCGCCTTCCCCGTCTCGAAGCTGCTCGGCATACCTCTGGTATATCACAGTCACACAATCCTCTCGAAGGAACTGCATACATACTTCTCCAGCGATTTTCTCCAGAACCTATCAAGGCAACTGGCCCCGCTGGTTGATCGACTTTCTGCAAGCATCGCTAACCACCTCGTAGCGGTGAGTGATGAGGAAATGAAATTTTTCGCCTCTCTGGGGAAGGATCCGCACTCATTCAGCAGGGTGACGCCCGGCGTCTTCATCGAGGATGCCGATTCGGCCCTGGCCCAGACCTCGGAGCACACAATCTGCTACATGGGTAATCTTGACCGCTACCAGGATCTCGTTACCCTGTATGAAGCGTTGCGATTGGCAAAGCGAAAAAACAGCGGAGTCGAACTCCATATCGTGACGAGATCGGCCTGGGATGATCAGATGTGCGAAATCAAGAAGAGAGGGCTTCTCGGCTCCGTCCACTTCACCAGACCCGAAACATTCGATCAAGCGCAATCGATCCTTGAAAACTCGGCCATTGCAGTCATCACCAGAAACATTCCGACTGGATTTCCGATAAAGCTGTTGAACTACATGGCATGCGGAAGGGCGATCATAGCAAGCCGGTCCGCGGCAAACGCTCTGAAGCACGGCGATACGGCTTACATCGTAGAAGACGGGGATGCCGAAGGATTCGCCCGCGGTATAGTAACGCTACTCGAAGACAGGACAATGAGGATCGAGCTCGGAAGGAAGGCGAGGGATCTGGCGAAGAAACAGTTCAGCTGGGAGGCGAGAGTCGGTCAGCTCGAAGCGATTTACCAGGGCCTGCTTTCAGAGGAACCAGAGCCTGCGATGGCTTGAACGAGAGGCGGAATATATTATATTGTAAAGGAATATAGATCCGGCCTGACGGCAGGATCAGCGCAAAGAGCCCTCTAACGGCTTTGCAGGATTATTAATCAACCGGGGTACATTCTCCCATGGAGAAGCGAAAGAAAGTTCTGGTCATAGGGCTTGACTGTGTCACGCCGCAGCTGATTTTCGACAGGTGGATTGATCATCTTCCCAATATTAAGAGGCTCGTCGGCGCAGGTTCACATGGGAAGCTGGAAAGCTGCATACCGGCTATAACATGCCCGGCCTGGATGTCGATGGTCACCAGCAAGAGCCCGGGTAAACTCGGGGTGTACGGTTTCAGGAACCGGAAGAACTACAGCTACGACGAGATGTTCTTTGCGACTTCACTCACTATAAGGGAAGACACCGTCTGGGACATCCTTGGCAGAGCCGGTAGGAAAGTGATAGTCGTCGGTGTACCTCAGACATATCCGCCGAAGCCCGTCAACGGTTATCTGATAGCAGGATTTCTCACACCCGACACAAGTGTACAGTATACATATCCCCAGTCCCTGAAGGAGGAAATACAATCCGTGGTCGATGAGTACATCCTGGACGTTCGGGACTACCGTACCGAGGACAAGGAGTATCTAATCAATCAGATTCAGAAGATGACCGAGAACAGATTCAAGGTTATAAAGCATCTCCTTGAGAGCAAGCCGTGGGATTTTTTCATGTTCGTTGAGATAGGGCCGGATAGGATACACCACGGACTTTGGAAGTATTTCGACACCGATCACATAAAATATGAACCCGAGAGCGATTTTAAGGATGCCACATTCGAGTATTACAGGTATCTTGATGATGAGATAGGACAGCTCCTTGAGATCGTAGGTGATGAAACCGCCGTGATCGTCGTCTCAGACCACGGGGCGAAGAGGATGGATGGAGGGATATGCATAAACGACTGGCTGATCAGGGAGGGATACCTTAAATTAAATACCGATATCGAAGGCGTCATCCCCTTCAGTAACGAGTACGTGAGCTGGGATGATACCATCGCATGGGGCTCGGGCGGTTACTACGGTAGACTATTTCTCAACGTGAAGGGGAGAGAACCCAGAGGCGTGATCGAGCCGAGGGACTATGAGAGGGTTCGGGCCGAGATAGTTGAGAAGCTCGAATCGCTGCCCGATCACACTGGCAAGGACATAGGAACGAGAGCGTTCAGGCCGGAGGACATCTACCCCGTTGCGAAGGGCGTTTCGCCTGATCTCATAATCTATTTCGGAGACCTGTACTGGCGCGCTATCGGGACAGTCGGCAATCCTGAGATCTACGTTTTCGAGAACGACACCGGACCCGATGATGCAAACCACGCCCAGCATGGAATCGTCATCATGTACAACACTGGAGGAAGTGGAAACCTGATAACCGGCGCGCATATAATGGACATCGCCCCGACTGTACTTGATCTGATGGGGGTCGACATACCGCCCGACATGAAGGGCAAGATACTAAACTGATTAGGAGGTCATTGATGAAGGGCTTCACCATATGGTTCACAGGTATCTCTGGCTCAGGGAAGACAACCGTATCGAATCTCGTGGCAAAGGAGATACGGAAAAGGGGTTTGAAAGCAGAGGTCATAGACGGAGAAGGGCTGAGAGAAAACTTCGATGATGGACTAGGGTTTTCTGTGGCCGATAGGAAAATACAGGCAAGGCGACTCACATACATTGCCGGCCTCCTCGCAAGAAACGGAATCGTTGCGATTACAGCCTCGGTTTCGCCGCTTAAGGAAGCGAGGGAAAAGGCGCGTGAGGAGCTTAAGGATTTCGTCGAAGTGTACATGAAGTGTGATACGGAAACCTGTGCTGCCCGGGAAGAGAAAGGACTTTACGAGAAATCCGAGAAGGGTGAGGTGAGAATGCTCGCCGGTTTCGACCTGGATTATGAGGAGCCCGAATCGGCTGAAGTCGTCTGCGACACGAGAGAGCTCGACGCCGAGGAATCGGCTCTGAAAGTGATCAAGAAGCTCGAGGTGCTCGGAATGCTTCCTGTTTTGGAGGTCGACGATGGCTACAGCGAGGAGGAGGAGAAGAAAGTCGAAGACCGATTGAGAAGCCTTGGCTACATTGAGTGAGGGATAGCGGTTTGAACAGAGGATTCAGGAACAGAAGAACGAAAAGCGGCTCCCCGAATCGTCCGAATTCATCCGGGGATGCATACGTCGATTCCATCGACAGGAGCATATCCAAATTCATGAGCCTCATACTGCGACACCAGCCTGAACAGTTCGGGCTCAAGCTGGACGGCAGAGGATTTGTCCCCATAGGGGAACTCGTGGAGGCGATCAGGACGAGAAAATCATGGATCACAGAAAGCGATATCAGAAGAATCGCCGAGAAGAGTGAAAAGCAGAGGTTCGAGATAATCGGCTCAATGATTCGTGCGCGTTACGGACACAGCGTCCCCATCTCCTTCGACGAGGACGAGACAACACCTCCCCAACTCCTTTATCATGGCAGCTCACCTCAGGCTCTTGACTCGATAAGAAGCGACGGACTCAAAGGGATGGGCAGGCAGTATGTCCACCTATCTATAGAAAAAGATGAGGCACGGAGCGTTGGTTTAAGGCACGACCCAGCACCGGTCGTACTCACGATAAAGGCTCTCGAGGCGCACAATCAGGGATACAAATTCTACAAGACAGGCCCCCTCTTCATGACGAGAGTAGTCCCGCCGCAATTTATAATTTTCCCTGAAGAAGAAACTACGGAGCTCTAACCCCAGATCTCCCTGGAACATACTATTGAGTTTATCCGTATAATCTATGAGAGCCCTGTTCCCCAAAGGAGTGGACCATGGTTTCCCGGGAAATATCGACTGCCACCCTCGTAACTTTTCTTCTCGCGTTCTTTACCTTCTCATCAGGCACCGGACTCTGTCAGGATGAGTCCATTCAGCAACTGGCCAAAACACACGAAGCCTTACCGAAGTTCACCATCGGTGGAAAGGGCATCTCAACCATCGATGGAATCAGGATCAGGGAGTCGGGTGGAGAGAACATCAACACGAGCAGGGTGGATTTCACCGATGCCTCTCTCCTCCTGCAGTTCGATACGGGATCCGGCTCCGGAGCAAGAGGAGGATTTCTCCTGGGCCTTCAATTTCCCGATCCTGATGTGAACATGGGAACCGCCTTCTTCCATCAGGTCAATGCTATTCTCGACGCCGGGAGGTGTTCTATCCGTATCGGCCGGAGTGGACTGGAAACATCCCTCGTAATGTTCCCGACGCTCCGCGACGACGATCAGATCGAGTATGTTTATGTCCGCAACGCCTTCTCGAACAGCATGGCTACGGAACATTCGCAGTTCGGGAACATGGTAAAAGGGGATTTCAGCCTCATAAAGGAGAAGCTCACTGTGTCTGCCTTCGGTGCGAACCTGTCAGAGACAGACCGCTCGGGGGAGGTCGAGGACACCTTCACTCTCAACTCCGGAGGCGTCCAGGTCAATTACGAGCTGCCCGCCGGTGTAGAGAGCGAGAAACCTCTTCGTAGACTCGGAGCTACGCTTTTCAGCCAGAAAGTGGAAGAGGGATCCAGAACCTGGATGCACGCCTTTATCGGTGGGGGCGTTGTCGACCTCAACAGGGACCCGGTGAATCACTGGGACCTTCGCTTCCAGGGGATCTACAATCTTGGGACAGACATCGTATCAGTCAGCAGTCTCAAGGATCAGGCGCTCGCTTCTTACGTGTCCCTCGTGGCCTCGGTCAGATATCTGAGGTCCATCGAAAGGATTGCCCGATTCCAGAGTGCTCTGACCTTGGGATACCAGAATTACCCGGACACGCAGGCAAGCCGATTCAGCATTATCCCCGGTTTTGTCTATCGCCTGGACAACGGCGTCGATCTCCTTGCGCAGATCGAGTACGAAAGATACCTTGATGAGCTGGAGGATGCGACCGGGTTCAGGGACCGGGCAACCGTATGGATCGGGCTCTCGTATGCCTTCGAGATGATATTAAACGACCATCCAGGTGACCGCTCGAGTATATTCGAACGCGAGCACCGATATATCCCGTGAAGTACCCCGGGCCGGGACAGGTCTGCGGGAGCGGGCACAGTTCAGGAAATCTTGTCTGCGAGAGTATATGAAACTTTTTCTTCTGAAGCCCTATATAATCATAGTATCGACGCTGGCAAGAGAAAGTATCCGGTCAAACTCCGGAGGTGCATGATGAAGAGCAGGAAGTGGCTTCCTCCAGTTATTCTATGTTTCTCTCTCGGATTCCTTCGCTGCGACAGGCTCCCCCATGCTCCAGAGGGGTTGGCCTGGAGGGATCTCACGCTCTCCGAAACGCAGCTGGTAGAGTCCGGTAACGGTTTCGGCTTGAAGCTCTTCCGGGAAATTAACAGCCAGGAGGGGGTTAAGAATATCTTCATTTCCCCTCTCTCGGTCTCCATGGCTCTCGGGATGACTTACAACGGGGCAGCCGGGACAACCGAGTCTGCAATGCGCTCTACCCTCGAGTATGGTGGAATGACGCTCGAACAGATAAACGAATCCTACAGCGGGCTGACCGATCTCCTTCTGAACCTCGATCCCGAAGTGACGCTGGAAATCGCAAACTCCATCTGGTACAAAAAGGGCCTCCCGGTCGAGAAGGATTTTATCAGACAAACCGAGGAATACTTCGGAGCCCTCGTCACAGCTCTCGACTTCGGTGCTCCGGAGGCTGCATCGAAGATCAACGCCTGGGTGAGTGAAAACACGGACTGGAGAATCAAGGAGATCGTGGACGACCCCATAGATCGTTTAATAGTCATGTTCCTCATCAATGCGATCTATTTCAAGGGCACCTGGACCTACCAGTTCGAGAAGAATAAAACGAGAGATGGTGATTTCTATCTTGCTGATGGCTCGAAGAAGATCTGCAAAATGATGAACCTCGAGGGGGATCTCGAATATTCCCGGACGGAGGACTTCCAGGCCGTGGATCTGCCATACGGGGGAGAAGCGTTCAGCATGACGATCATACTGCCCTCGGAGGACCAGGATCTGGAGCTACTCATCTCCCAGATCTCTCAGTCAACGTGGGAAGGGTGGATGAGCGGTTTCACCAAGAGGCAGGTCCATCTCGAGATGCCGAAGTTCTCCCTCGAGTATGAGCTCGAGCTTAAAAAAGTGCTCACGGCACTCGGTATGGGTGTGGCATTCGACAGGTACAACGCCGACTTCTCGGGGATATGCAAGGACAGAGAGCTATATATCAGCAAGGTGAAGCACAAGACCTTCGTTCAGGTGGATGAGGAAGGAACGGAGGCCGCGGCAGTGACGAGTGTGGTAGTTTCTTATACAGGGGATAGTACACCCTACATGCTGGTCGACAGGCCCTTTCTCTTCGCCATAAGGGAGAACCTGTCAGGGACGATTCTCTTTATTGGGAAAATCGTGGATCCGGTTTCCTGATAAAAAGTCAGCGGTCCTATTGACCTCCCTCATGGCCCGGGATTCGTTGGACATGGAAAGCCGGGCTCACAGATAAGGGCCCGGCTTAGGTGGCGACATTAAAGCATTTTTAATGCTCACTTCACCATCACCATTTTCCTGGTGTACGTCTTAGCTTCACTTCTCAACGTGTAGAGGTACACGCCTGAAGTAACTCGCTGTCCACTATCGTTCCTACCATCCCAGACTACTCTGTGACTCCCAGGCTCAAGTTCCGAGTCAACAAGTGCTTTCACCTTCCGTCCACGGACGTCGTAAATGGTAAGTCTCACTTGTCTCTCATCCCCCAATTCCCCTGGAACGTCGAAGGTGATCGTTGTTTTGGGGTTAAAGGGATTCGGGTAGTTTTGGGACCGGAAAGCACCAACCAGCACAGACTGAGGATGATCATAAAGAGTCCAGCTCCTTTCATCACATCTTGGTATCTCATTATCTCACCTCCCCCAGCCGAGCCTGCTCCATCCGGCGCTCTTGTTCCTGTATCTGCTGACGCTGTTCTTCCATCCGCCGGCGCTGCAGCTCCTGTCGCCGACTTTCCTCTTCGTGCTTCCTCTCGATCTCCGGCAGTAGCTCCTGATAGAGGTTCGGATCCTCGTATCCGACATCGGTCTCCCGGATGCGTTCTTCCTCATACCCCTTCCGCTTGGCCATCACTCGATAGGAGAATGACGCATCACTCTCTCTGTCTGAGACTCTCACCTCAAATCCGTCAAATCCTCTCTCAACGACAGTCGGCATCGGCTCTCCCGAAGTTAACTGAACGAAGACCTGCATAGGATTTTTTTCATCGATCGTCACGGTCTCCAAGAAGAGTGGATCAATCTCGATGCGGGCACGCCCGCCTGCAAGCCTCCCCTCACCAATGTCCTCGAACCAGACCTCGGAGCTCTCTATGGTATACATTAACCTATGACCCGACGAGGCCGTCCTGACCACGGCCGATTTCGTGCCGGATGCGATTTGGTCTCCCTCGGCATAGACCGTGCCCGAGCCGGAATTCCCAGCATTGGAATAGGTCCCATACGAGGGAAGTGATGAAGCCCCCTGGGCATCAGACCAGATACCATAGTGGGTGCCCGTACCAAAGGAGGGAGCCTCGAAAAAACCACCATAGGCATCACCATCAGAATTGTTCTGTCCGAAACCATGTACACCAACCATCGGACTGGAGTTAGTTCCAAAACTGAGAGCCTGTACACCATAGTGGGCGCCTGTGCCAATGTCGACGGTACTGAACAGACCGCCGAATGCCAGACCTGAACTGGTATTTTCTCCCATACCGTGAACACCATACGCCCAGCCTACATCGTTTTCGACTTTCCCGTGACCCCACGCTCCGTAAGCAAAGCTCGAGCCTGTATTTGTTGCAATTCCGTAACTGCCGTAGGCTATACCTGGGCCATCGTTGACAGCAGCGCCCATGCTTCCTACACTGGCTGGACCCGGCCCCTCAGCTCCCGCAAATACGCCAAAATGAGACGCGGTGTCGAAGGAACCGAGGCTTTCCGCACGCAGCCCGAACCCTCCCGAGTTGTGGAAGTGGAGTCCTTTTGCCGAGAGTTACCTTAAATTCACCCTTCTTGACCTGGACGTCATTGATCTCCTCCCAAACAGGGACTTTCGCACTGGATGAGTTATAGATAGAAAATATCATTTTGTGCTCACCAGTTATCTTCTCCCCCGATGGGTTCATAAGCAATCCCTCATATTGAAGATATCGGCAATCTTCTGCTGCCTGCCTCTTCATCACCTGACCGATAACGGTACCCAGAGCTCCGTGATTCGCTTCAAAAGTACAAAATAGAAGAAATCAGAAGGAACCTATTTGCATTCTTGATTAGGTCCCAAGAAGAAGGATCAATTGACGCGGTTTCTGTAATATGCTATAATGCACATAAGGTGCTCGAAATATCCAATTGTCATTTCAAGGAGTTCGTCTGGACATGCCCAAGCTGCCATGACGAGGTTTTACTCCCATAAGAGGAGGTGATGAAAATGTCCTGGAAAACACTGGCTATTCTCCTGTTCATGCTTATTATGGTTTCTGGAGTCAATTCCGCTCTCTTGGCCGACCCGATCTGGTTTCCAAGCCGGGTGACCAATGGATCATTAGAGCAATGGGCGAACGACAAGCCTGTTGGCTGGAGGAAGACCGGCTTAATCACTACCACCCAGTTCGATCCATTCCTTGGGCAATACTCCGTCCGGGTGAGGAATTTTCAACCGTGGCACGATTATCTGTATCAGGATATCACTTACAGCGGTGGATCTTTCCTGTTCGGTTGTGCACACCGTTCCACCGGATGGCTAGTGGGCGGGGAGATCACGATAGTATATCTGGACTCGATGGGACAGGAGATCTCCCGCAGGTACTGGTACTGTTATCCAGGGGACTGGCAGATCATTCTTACGATACTGGGACCTCCAGAGGAGACTGCGACAATTAGCATCAGGCTGGTACCGATAGAAGATGACAGTGGTGACGTGATTGTCGACCATGTCTTCATGATTCCGCTCGGTGGGATGTAAACCGAGATTGGCAGACGCACTTACAGCTCACTTCAGCTCTCCCATACCTGCAGGGCCTGATTGCTCCGTTCCAGTTTTCGCGGGAATCGTCTCACAATCTGGGAGATATGTTTAACGACGAATATTTCCTATTTGATACCGGCCCAATGAAACACAAAGAAGCATGTGAGCCTCACCATCTACGATATCCGTGAAGGCAAGCGAGGGGATTGATCGATTCTGAACTTAGGCAGGCCAAGTAATAGGACAGTATGGTATGAGAGGAGTGAAAGAGGGCAATTTCTATAGTCAGGGCCGCTACTTTTTGCATAGTAATTTTTGGACTCCTTCATAAGAGAGAGGTGGTGCGAAGCAAGCTTGATTTCATAATCCCTTAAATACCAACTAATTATATTTATCAAAATCATGCATTAAGCGGCTGATACATAATGAAGCATACTGGTACGTTTATTGCTGATTCTTTTCAGGATACCTCCATCCATCCGGCAAGAATTCACCACTATACACTCCCGTTATTTCTATTTCAGAAAGATGAGGTATGCCATGAAAAGGCTCCTATCCCCGGGTCTGATTATAATC
>JBHIFB010000051.1:0-20476 GCA_046760905.1 Candidatus Glassiibacteriota bacterium
AGGTTGGTCCCCACTCCCTCCCTGATGATCCATTCCATCCCCGGAGGGATCAGTGTGTCCTTGAGGGGGGATTAAGCCATCTGTCACTTTCTAAAATCGTTGTCTCTGAAGAGAATCGGTAGAATTAAGCTGGAGAAGTGAGATTTTCGGGTTGACATTCTTGTTCGAATAAGGTAGAATCGACAAAGAAGAGGAAGTGAAAGTTTAGGTTCTCCCATCCATACAATAACGAGCTCGTTCTGCTCAACCCTTTCTGCATCGAAGTCGCAGGCTGGCTGTGTGTTGAGGGCAATCCGGTATGTGAGACAGACAGGTGCTGTTTCGACGTTACGCTGCTTCCTTCGTGAGAGCCTCCACCTGTGACAGAGCCCCGCTGGAATTTGAGCTTGACGAGATAAAGACGCTGACTGTGTTACACTGAAGAGTTGTTTATACCCCGCTAATTCTGGGAATTTCTGTCCATGGCTTTTTTCGCGAAGTCGATGATCAACTGATTCGGCGAATCATTCACCCCCTCAACTATCTTCGAGTATACCTTCATGGCCGCATTCCTCCTGCCCATCCCATCCAGAGCCCTGGCGATGTGAAGCTTAACCTGTTGATTCTCCGGATTGATGAACAACGCTTTCCTGAAACTCTCCATGGACTCCTTGTATTTGCCTTTTCTCAGGTGGATCATTCCCAGAAGGAGGTGGGCATCTGCATAAGCAGGGTCGATTTCTATCGATTTCTCACACTGTTTCATCGCGAGTTCCAGGTCGTCCCTGCTCGCGTAGAGGTCGGCAAGCCGCATGTATATACCGGCGTCATCGGACCCCGAGGATATCGCCTCATTGAGAGTGATGAGTGCCCTCCTGGTCTCACCAGTAGAAAGGTAATCCAGCGCTTTTTCAGAGTAGAGGTTTCGCCTCACCCTGGCGTTTGGGGAATCATCGCTCTTCAGTACGATCCTCCCCAGCGATTTCACGGATTCATATCTCCGTTTTTTCCCTATCTCACCCTCCGTCTCTTTCTTTCTGAACAGCTTACCTCCATTCTCAGCGACCGGCTCCCATCCACTTGTTCCCGGTAGCCTTTCACCCTTCCCGATGAGCAGCAGTCCATTCTCTGCGAGGCACTCATGGATTTTTGAGACGATTCTCTCCGTCACCTTCCAGTTGAAAAAGGTAAGTACTCCCCTGAGTACTATGAGGTTCAGGCCGGAAGTACCGTTTAAAAGGGAAGGGTAGATACCATTCACAAGATCCAGCAATCCAAATGAGATCATCGACCTGATATCTTTCGAAACCTGAAGGCCTCCATCCACATCCTTGAAGAATCTCCGCCTCCTGTCCTCAGAAACACCGGAGACAGCACTGACCGGATATACCGCCTTACACGCTTTCTCGAGCTCCTCTGCGCTCATGCCGGTTGCAAGTATCTCCACCGATCTGAGTGCGTTTGGATCGAGCCTCTCAGCCATCAGCATTGCGAAGCTGTATGCATCATCGCCCTGTCCGCAGTATGGGAACCACACCCTCGCAAGGGGTTTCCCGTTCCGTGACCCTGCCGCCAGCACAAGTTCCGCAACATGGTCTGCAACCTTCTCGAGCGTTTCAGGGTAAGCGAAGAAGCGTGGCTCCCATCTCACGATGGAAGAGAGGAGCCTCGAGAGCTCTTCGTTCCCGTTCTCCCCTGTTGTGATGCACCTATAGTACTCAAGTATCTCATTCAGCCTGAGCTCCTGGATCCTCTCATCTATGACCTTCTTCATCCTGATGAGCCTGTTCCTTGTGAGGCGCATTCCACACTTGTCCATAACGAGACCGACAAAGAGCTCGAGCTCTTCCTTCCTCAGTTTATCATTCATTATTACTTACCTCGAGGTAGTACGTTCTCATATTCTTTCATGGTACAGAGTTATGCCCCAGGCGATGTGCAAATCGCCAACCCTGAATAATAGCAATTTCTATACCAGCTGGAATTGCCAGGTTTTTCAATTCGTAGGGATATTTAGCCCCTTCGGGGTTCGATGGATCCGGGGGTTTCGGGTGAAGGATTTGCAGGCTAATGTATCTTTATCCGCAAAGATATTTCGCCCTATAGGATATTAGACGGCCTCGTGTCTTTGGCGTGTGGGATCTGCCAATCCATTTGGGAATAATCTCAGAAGATGATCCTCTTACTGGCCTTATAGGATCGGAAGATGGAGAATCCAGTGCCGTTCCATCTGTAAAGGGTATTCACGGTGTGCCTGTTCGGATCACGGTCGAAATCCCTGTTTTCAACCTCGACCTCCATTATCCCATCATCGTCCTCATCCAGGAGTTTCACCCTCAGGCCCCAGAAATCACCTACGAGTGCGAACGATTCAGCTTGACTCCGTACGATCTGCAGGCTCTTCCCTCCACGGGACGGGCCCGAGACGATGACTTCGAGGATTCCATCGCTGTCCATGTCCAGAAGGCGTCCTTTCGTCGCATGGTCAATTGTCAGCCCGACCTCGAACTTTCTGAGGTAGGAACCATCCAGGATGCTGAGGACCGTTCCCTTCAGACTGTCATCGTATACCACGACGAATTCATCGAGGTCATCTCCGTCAAGGTTTCCCTTCGACACATTCACTCCAGTTGCCGATTTCGGAAGCGTACTGAGAATGGTCTCCATATCGGCATCGCTCACCCGGTATCCTTCATCGGGCTGGCTGCAGAACGTGAATAAGATGAAAATTGTGAGGGTGATTACCCGCCCTAGGTTACGTACCATGGCGCCTCTCCTGTTTTTTCCCCAACCCGAACTCCTTTATCTTCTTATCGAGTGTGGGTCTGGTAATGCCGAGGAGTCTGCTCGCAAGGCTCTTGTTCCACCTGGCATGATTCAGCGTCCTCTCGATATGCTCGGCCTCGACCTCCCGCAGCGGTCTCAAATCAATCGCCGTTTCCTTCACTTTTTCATGTGTCAGCTCGGGAAGGTCCTCGATCATTATGGCTGCCCCCCTTGCCACCACCACTGCATGTCTAAGGACATTCTCGAGTTCCCTCACATTCCCGGTCCACTGATATCTCATCAAAGCGCCCATCACCTCATCCGATACTTTCCTGACGTTTTTCCCCAGCTCGGCATTTATTCTCTCAAGCAGGTGCGTGACGAGGATAGGGATGTCCTCCTTTCTATCCCTCAGCGGAGGCACGTGGATCTCCACAACCCGGAGCCTGTAGTATAGGTCTCGGCGGAACCTGTTCTCCTCAACCAGCTCACTCAGGTTGCGGTTTGTTGCAGCGATGATTCTCGCATGAGTCTTGAAGATTTTCGTTCCCCCGACTCTCGTAAACTCGCGCTCCTGAAGCACCCTCAAAAGCTTTGCCTGAAGCCCCGGCGACATGTCCCCTATCTCATCGAGAAAGATGGTTCCCCGACCGGCGATCTCGAAGACCCCCTTCTTCTCATACACCGCCCCGGTGAAAGCACCCCTCTCGTGCCCGAAGAGCTCCGATTCGAGCAGCGTCTCCACGAGAGCCGTGCAATTCACGGCTAGAAACTGCTGGTCTTTCTCATTGCTGTTCTCATGTATGGCTCGTGCGACGAGTTCCTTCCCCGTGCCGCTCTCCCCCTGGATGAGCACCGTGGCCTTCGTGGCTGAAACCGCGCCTATGAGCTTCCAGATCCTTTTCATCCCGCTGCTTTTTCCCACCAGTTTCCCCTCGACTGTCCGGGGATGATCCTCCCCATAGAGAGCCTGGGCCTTTTCCTCCATCTCCCGTGAAGTGAAAATCCTCTCAAGAAGAGAATCGACAATGTCAATATCCAGCGGCTTGGGAAGGTAGTCGAAGGCCCCTTTGTGCATCGCATCGATTGTAGTCTCCATATCCTCGTGCGCGGTGATCATGACAACGGCTATATTCCTGTTTTCCGACTTGATATCCTCGAGTACCTGGAGCCCGCTTCTGCCGGGCAATCTTATGTCGAGTATCACGATATCGGGCTTCCCGGACTGGAAAATCTCAAGGCCCTTTTCCCCGTCTCCAGCCGTATTCACCTCGAACCCCTTCTCGGTGAGATGCTTCTGAAGGACGCGTCGTATTGAGCTGTCATCATCGATGACGAGTATCTTTCCCCTGTGCACCGCTATACTCCTCTCACCACAGGCAGATAAATAGAGAAGGTCGTGGGACCACCCTCCTGCGTGCAGACTCTCACCTCTCCCCCGTGCTCCTCGACGAACCGTTTCACATTCGCCAGACCCAGACCAACTCCCTTCGCCTTTGTGGTATAAAATGGTTCGAATACTTTCTGTACGACCAGATCATCCATACCCTCGCCGGTATCGGATACATCAATCCTTGCCCACATCCCTTCATCCTCAATTTCCAGGCGGGTTCTCAGCGTGATCTCACCATCGCCTCCGACCGCGTCGAGGGCGTTCAATAGCAGGTTTAGGAGGGCCTGTTTGACCCTCCCGCTGTCGAAAGAAAAATCAGGCAGGTTCTCCTCGAGGTTCTCTATCACGACAATCCCATCACGGTCGGTCTGGGGTAGAACCTGCCTCAAAGTCTCGCGGACGAGACGGTTCAGAGAGCCCACCTGGAGGTTCAGGGTAATCGGTTTTGCAAAATCAAGAATCTCTCTCATAACCGTATTGAGTCTCTCTATCTCCTTCTTGGTGATGTCGAGATACTCCTCGTCATCTGGATGGGGGAGTTTCATCTTTCGTTCGAGAATCTGAATGTTCATCTTGATGGATGCCAGTGGGTTTCTGACCTCGTGAGCGATCCTCGCCGCCATCTCGCCGACAAGCGCAAGCCTCTCAGTCCTGACAAGCTTTTCATGCGTTTCTTTCAGGTTCTCGTATGTCCGAGCATTCTCCATTGCTATCGCGGCCTGCCTCGATATGGTCGACAGAAGCTCGATATCCTCCTGTGAAAAGAGCTCCCCTGAAAGCTTCTCGGAAAAGCTCGCCCAGCCTATCAATCTTCCCCCCACGGTGAAGGGTATAATTAGAGCCGGCCTGAGAGAGTCGATCTTCTTCCTCTCATCATCGGTGAGCATCCGGCATCTTTTCTCCAGATTGATTCCGTGCAGGTCAACGGGTACGCCTTCTTCGAGCCAGCCCGCCACGGAGGAACCGGCTTCGAAGGATAGAGATTCTCCTTCAACTTCCCTTTCAAGCCCCTTCATATGCCTCGCGGTAAAGGCGCTCCCCCCTTCATTCTCGATGAACACCGCCGCTCCGGAGAGCTTCATCGTATTCACAACCCTGTCCAGATAGAAAACCAGGAGCTGGTCGAGATCTATTATCAGGTTAAGTTTCTCCGTCATCTCGAGAAGCACCTGGCTGTAATTATACCTTTCACGATAGAAGACCTTATCGATCACATGCTGAAGCCTCACTTTAAGCGGATTGAACAGCAACGCAACGGCGAGGGTGAAGGCAATTGTGATGTATGAGCTATCTATTCCAATCACCCCCTTCACCCTGCTGCCAAGGTAGCCAACAACAAGCAAATATAAAAGGACGATGAAGCCGGTAATGACCGTGTAGACAATCCCTTTCCTCAGGATCACGTCTATGTCAAAGAGCCTGTACCTCAGGATGGAATAGGCGATGGCAAGCGGAACCGCCCCCATGAAGATGAAGCTCCCGTAAATTAGCGGCCTGAAAGAGAATCCTGCGGTTGGATGCATCCCTACCGAAAGGTATGGATATACGAAAGAATAGATCAGATATGGAATTAAGCCGAACAGGGCTCCCCAGACGATGAGACTCGTCTGTTTTTTGAGCGCCGGAGTCTCGGCCCTCAGATGGCTGTGGATCAGGGCAACGAGACCGCAGGCGATATAGATACCACGCAAGACGGCATAGAAGTTGTTCACAGCGGGCATCTCGTAAGGGATTAGGAGAAACAGGAGGAAGAAGACGAGGTAAGGTAGATACACGGCAGGCAGTACCCACCTGCCTCTATCTATAAGTTTTTTACGCCGCGGGAAGATGAGAAAAAAGTGGAGAAAAAGGGAAGGGATCCACACGAAGAGAAGCGATACTATATGCTCCAACGTCCCCAGAATACCGCCCCTGGTGAGCGTAGCCTCCGGATAGAGGTACAGGATGAGACACAGGCTGAGAAGATAGAATAGGAGCCCCCTCTCATCATCAGGCATTCTGACTACTATGAAAAGCCCCACCCCGAGATAGATTATTCCCACGAGCATCTTGAGCGATTTCACCAGGAGGTCCCTGCTCAGCTTGCTTTCTACCACAAACGTCACGTCATCGTAATAGCCCTGTCTGTAGACGGTGAGAAGGATTTCCTGGCCGGGTTTGTTGCTGTAAAGAGATCGTTCAAGTTCGGTGAGCCTGTAAATGGGTTCACCATTTACGACAACAATGCCATCACCCACCCTGAGTCCCGCATCATAGGGAGCTCCGTCCACGTTTACAACTGTAAACTTGCCCGGAAAGCTTTCCTCGAGTGTCATCTCGATGGCAGGTTCCCTCCACTGCCTGTATGCTCTGGCAAAGGAAAAAGCTAAAGCCAGTATTCCGCTGGCGAGGATAAGCCGGCGTCTCATGATGAGAGGGTCCTACTTCCTTTCTTTTTCCGTTTTGTAAATTTCCTTTACATTTAAAGAGTAATCGTATGAGGGACTTTCGTCAAGGAGTCCGGAAAAAGAAGTGCCCGAGACATCCTCAGGGAAGCGATGCAAAAAGCACCGCTTCCCATCAGGACGCCAGTGCAACTCTGCCAGTTTCGGAGGTATGGAGAGGCTTCAGTGGGCTGAGCAGAAAGGACAGCTTCCTCTTCAACTCCTTCCTGCCGCGAAAAAGGTATGATTTCACGGTGCCTATGGGTATATCAAGCTGTTCTGATATCTCGGTATACGTCTTCCACTCCAGATGCCTCATGCACATGGCTTCACGGTATGGGCTGGGGAGTTCATTCAAAGCCGTCTCGATCATGTCACTCATCTCCCCATCTTCCACAATCTCGTCTGGCCGTCTCGAATCATCGCATAAGTCTCTATGACCATTAGAATTATCCACATCATCCTGTTTAGTGTCCAACGAGAATGTTCTCATCTTTGATTTCTTCAGATAATCATAGGCCGTGTGTCTTGCTATCGTGTAAATCCAGGTGGAGAAAGCATAGCGGGGGTTGAATGAGCCAAGGTTTCGAAAGACCCTTATCAGGACCTCCTGCACGAGATCTTCAGACGTGTTCCAATCTCCAATTATTCTATAGATAGAGTATAGGATGCGTTTCCTGTATCTCCCTGTGATTTCAGAGAACGCTAACTCATTGTTTCTCAGGGCGAGCGATACAAGTTCCCTGTCGCCCAGGTTAAAAAGCCCTGCTCTCTCTTCGGCAAATGCTATCCTTGTCATCTTTAACATCCCTTTCAGTCTCTATTAAAAGCAAGAAAGAGGCCATTGGGCACGGTCTTGGTGCAAGTAGCTAACAGATTGTATAGCAATAAGTTATGAGGTTGGCCTCCAACTGTAAAGTGGGGAGGGGGTGTAAAAAAACTTGAAAAACGTAAAATAAATTTACAAATATTCGGGTGTTCTTTGCTCTTCTGGGTATGGATGAGCCTGTGAAAAGAACACGATCTCTTGCCCCTTCCCGCGACCGATCCAACACAAACTGAAATTTTTAACATGGGCCTGGGTATCGGGTCTAAGTGTCAGTTGCCGGGAGGTGTAAATCTGGCAAAAGAATTGCTATGATTAAGGATGTGTAATGAGAACATGGAGAAAAGGAGAGTCAGAGATGAGAAATGTTATGGGATCACGGGCTACGATTGCAATAGTGGTCGTGGTCTTAGGATTTATCTCACTGTTTCCCTCTGGTTCTATAGCACAGCTTGAAGGAACTGCCAGGGACTACTACGGGCCGGCCGAGCAGGCGGCGGAGAACTGGAGTCCTGATTCAGAGCTCCTCTATGTGCTTGGTACGGGGGAGGAGATGCACCTTTCGGGAGAAGCACTTCTGTGGACATATCTTTTCGAATCTGCCACGGAAGATTCTCTGCTATTGGTCGCGATCAGTCTGGGCCTACCGCTTATTGTTGAGGAAATCTGGGACACGATCTCAATCCTGGAGCCTCTCCCTGAAGAGTGGATAGACAGTGATGTGTCAATCTCTGTGGCGGAGGCCAACGGCGGAAGCCACTGGCGTGAGACATACGACTCCAACCTCATTGTGGCCACTGCCGGAAAGGGACTCTACCTTCCAGATCTCTTACGCCCAGTCTGGTTGATCGCATACACCGACACGACACAATGGCTTAACAGCATCGGTATATATGTCGACGCTCTGACCGGTGAATTCATCGATAGCGTGGGACTGGGAATCGAAGATCAACCGGGAGAAACGCAAAAAGCTCCAAAAACTTTCACGCTTGGCCAGAACTATCCCAATCCATTCAATCCCGGCACCACACTCACATACACCGTGCCTGAGGGCGAAGCGAGGCACGTGGCTCTGGAAGTCTATGACGTTCGCGGACAGAAGGTGCGAACCCTCTTCGATGGAATGAAAGAGCCCGGGGTTTATGTGATTCACTGGGATGGGAGGGATGAGAAAGGAGGTAAAGTCGGTTCCGGCATCTATCTGGCTGGCCTCCGCTCTGGCAAGGAAGTCTCTATCAGGAAGATGGTCCTGGTAAAGTAGTGAAATGTGTTCCATATCATGAAAGGGAGCTGGATCTATTTGCGAGATACATAGCCCTCTCATCGAGCATCGAGCTGAGACCGGCAGGTGATGGAGGGGATTCTCCCGTCATCTCCATCCAGACCCGCGGGCTTTCCATGCAGAGATATACCGGGAACTGGGACGACCAGGATTTGAGCTTCTCATATAGAAGCCGGTACGCTCTGGTGCGGATCTTAAAGGGATAGCGGTACTTACCGTCACTGCATTTCACGAACTCACCGGCGAGCAGTCCGCTTCCGGGAAACCTCTCCCGTATCACCGCAACAAGCCTTCTTGTGAACCTGAAGGCTCCCATGCTCACCCATGCCACATTCCCCGGATCAATGATCTCTTTCAGATCCGAGACGATCCCGGTATAGGCCCCCTCCCAATCCCCCTCAAGCAGGATCGGATCGAAGTGAAACCCGACAGGATAGCCCCACGAGGCACAGAGCGCCGAAGATTCGATCCTTTCAGCAAGAGACGCGGTTCCACTCTCATACACATCGATTACATGCTGTGGGGCCAGGCTCATGGAAACGACGGTCCTCCCCTTTCCATCGAGCCGCTCGAGCAGCCCCACCCGGGCCCCTTTCGTCTTTAGCTCGAGGATTGCGCCCGGCACCGTGCTGAAAAACGTGACGGCTCTCTCGGCGAAGTGCGTGATATCCTCCAACAGGAGGCTGTCCGATAGCTCCCCTGTCCCTATCCTGGTGAAAGCGCTGCGGGATGAGAGGAATTCCTGTATTTCTCTGAAAATTGCATCCGTATCGACGTTTATCGTGATGGGAAGGTCTCTGAATACATCCTGGAGAATGCAGTAGTGGCAGTCTGCCGGACAGCCGAGGATGGTATCTAGCACGAAGTAGGAGCAGCAGAGCATCCCCCTCTGACCGGGACAGCTCCTGATGAAGCCACCCTTTCGCCCCGAGAGCCGGAGCACTTTCTTCATGTGTGACTGGAAGTCACCCTCGAGATATTTCACGTCGGTGAGCCAGAAGCGCGGATCTGTCTTCACCTTGACACCATCGAGATTTTGAAGGATGCTCCCGGCGAGCCCCTCGCTTCTCAATCCATCTTCAATGATTATCGCTTCAGGCTTCATCGCTCAAGGGATGCTCAGAGAAGCATCCTCTCCTTCGCACCTGCCACAAGCTCGTCCCTGAAATCGGGATGCGCTATTTCGATGAGCGCCTCTGCCCTCTCTTTCAGGTTCTTACCGTGAAGGTAGGCGATTCCGTGCTCTGTGACCACGTAATGAACATCTCCCCTGCTCGTCACAACGCCGGCACCTCGCTTCAGGAATGACACAATTCTTGACTCTCGACCGCCTCTCGCTGTGGAGGGGAGTGCGATCACGGGCTTCCCCCCTCTTGCATGCGCCGCCCCCCTGACGAAATCAACCTGTCCACCGAATCCGCTGTAGATCCTCGGCCCGATGGAATCAGAACACACCTGCCCCGTCAGGTCCACCTCTATCGCCGAGTTGATGGCCACCATCTTCTCGTTCCGGCTTATCACGAAGGGATGGTTCGTGTAGTCGACAGGGTGCAGCTCGAATTCAGGGTTGTTATGTACGTAATCATAGAGACCTCGCGAACCGAGGATGAATGTGGCGATTAGCTTCCCTGGATGTAGGCTCTTCTTGGCACCGGTTATGATCCCCTTCTCGATGGCCTCGACGACACCATCAGACACCATCTCGGTGTGCACACCGAGATCCCGCTTCCCTTCGAGGGATGTAAGAACAGCATCCGGTATCCCCCCGATACCGAGCTGGAGCGTTGACCCGTCCTCTATGAGCGAAGCCACGTGCTCTCCAATCCTTCTCTCAACCTCCGTGGACTCCTTCCTATCGAGCTGTGGAAGTTCCTCCGAAACCTCCACTATCCTGTCCACTCTGGACACATGCACGAAGCAGTCGCCTAGGGTCCTCGGCATCTTCTCATTGACCTGGGCGATGACAGTCCTCGCGGTTTCGACTGCGGCTTTCGAAGCAAGTGTTTCAGCGCCCAGGCTCATGAAACCGTGGTCGTCCGGAGGTGACAGGTGGATGAAGGCCTTATCGAGAGGCATCAGTCCCTTTGTGAAAAGGCCGGGGATCTGGAAGAGGAAAATGGGTACGTAGTCGGCTCTTCCCTCGTTCACCGCCTTCCTGTCGGCCGGCCCAACAAACAGGGAATTGTGTCTGAAGTGGCCTGCCATATCCGGCGACGAGAGCGGGTCCTCTCCCAATAGCAGCACGTGGGTGATCTCGACACCGGTAAGTTCGTCCTTCCTGCAAGCGAGGGCATTGAGCAGGGCGAACGGAGTCGCGGCATTGCCGCTGATGAATATCCTGTCACCGCTTTTGACCACTCCGACCGCTTCATCGAGAGAGACCAGCTTGCTCCGGTAATCGTTCACCCAGCCCATCATAGGTCGAACTCCTTCAGGAGATCGGGAGCTTCCCCGTACGGGATGCCGAGATTCTTGAGGTTCTCGTTAGCTGCATATCCACAACAGGTATAAAGGCCTCTCTGCAGTGAGGAATCCTTCAGCAGCGCGTCTTTCAATCCGCCCGCTGCTATCTCGAGTAGGTAGGGGACGGTGGAATGGGTGAGGGCTCTCGATGCGGTCCTCGCCACGTTGCTCGATACATTCGGAACGCAGTAATGGATGACACCATCCATCACGAACACGAAGTCCTCGCCGGGGGTGAGGCGCGACGTCTCGACACAGCCTCCCTGGTCTATTGAAAAATCGATGATCACGGAGCCGCGCTTCATAGACTGTACCATTTCCCTGGTGACGAGGACGGGCGCGGGAGCGCCCGGCACGAGCACCGCTGTGATCAGAACATCGGCGAATGAGACCATCCTCTCGAGATACCTCTCGCTGCTGTATGCAGTTACGATCCCTCCGCCGAAAAGCCTGTCCAGCTCCTCGAGCCTCTTCTGATCTTTCTCGAGAACGAAGACCCTGGCACCGGCATTGTAGAATGTCCTTGCCGCATGATAGCCAAGTGTCCCGCCGCCGATTATCACAACATCCGCCGGTGGTATGCCGGGTATGCCACCGATTAGGATCCCGAAACCCTCGCCTTTGCTCTCCATGAGCCGCGCGGCGATTTGAAGGGACATCTTCCCAGCGATCTGACTTATCGGCTTGAGGATTGGCAGGTCACCCACATCAGACTGGATGATCTCGTATCCAATCGCAGTGATTTTCTTGCTTATCAAAAGATCGAGGAACTTCTTCGGTGCATTTACCAGGTGCATGAATGCCATGATAGCCTGTCGCTCCCGCAAGAGCCCCCATTCCTCCTCTGCCGGCTTTTCCACTTTTACAACTAGATCGGACCTTCCGTAGGTCTCCTCCTTGGAGTAGACGACATTGGCGCCTGCTTGCCTGTAATCCTCATCGGAAAATCGTGCGCCGCTTCCGGCGCCGCTTTCGACGAACACGGCGATTCCCCTCCCGGTGAGTTCCCTTACCCCACCCGGTGTGAGCCCTGCCCTCTTCTCCAAGAACCCGCTGGCGAGGGGCAACTCTTTCGGTACGCCTATTACCATCATAGTCCTCCAGCTCTATCCAATCAGGTAAGAGGACTTTCAACGATCCTGATTCAAAGTTGCTCTGGATGTTTCACCTCACTGCAAGATAGTCCAATAAATCCAGGGTGTCAACGTTGACAGGATGCGCTTTCGTATTTATTATCGGGACGGTGGTTTCATGGCCGGTTGTGATGTTCCATCACTGGAATAAATGGAGGAATCATGGTAATAGGAGTATTAACAGGTGGGGGAGATTGTCCCGGATTAAATGCGGTTATACGCGGTGTGGTGAGGAAATCGATAGAACATTATAACTACGACGTGCTTGGGATAAAGAACGGTTGGGAAGGACTGATCGAGGGAGATGTCGAACCAATGAGCCTCTATTCGGTATCGGGCATACTCCATCTGGGAGGTACGATTCTTGGTACTTCCAGAACAAATCCTCTTGCGAAGCGGGAGTACCTTCACAGGATAAAGGAGAATATAAACAAGTACGGGCTGGATGCCATCATTGCAATCGGTGGTGACGACACCCTCGGTGCAGGATTCAAGCTTTCCGAAACCGGCATCAATGTGATCGGGGTTCCCAAGACGATAGATAACGACATCCCAGGAACCGATTACACGTTCGGATTCCACACAGCCGTTGCGATCGCGACGGAGGCCATCGACAGGCTCCATACAACGGCCGAATCGCACCACAGGATAATGGTGATAGAGGTGATGGGTAGAAGCGCCGGCTGGATAGCTGTTATGTCGGGCATTGCCGGGGGGGCTGACAACATACTCATACCGGAATTCCCGTTCACCATGGAGGATGTGTGTGAAAAGATAAGGAAAAGGCATGCCAGGGGAAAGAACTTCAGTATCGTAGTTGTCGCCGAGGGGGCGAAGCCCGTCGGCGTTGAAGAATTGGTGACACAGGATGACGAGGTGGATGAGTTCGGCAACGTGAGACTCGGCGGTATCGCACACCTCATCGGCAAAAAGATCAGAGAGACGACGGGTATGGACACTCGGGTGACCATACTCGGCTACGTGCAGCGGGGGGGCTCCCCTACCCCGTATGACAGGATACTCGCGACCCGTTTCGGAGTGAAGGCTGCAGAATTAGCTCACCAGGGCAATTTCGGCAAGATGGTTGCCCTCAGGGGCACAAAGATAATGCCCATCGACCTGAATGAGGCTATAGGCGAACCGAAGAGAGTCCCGAAAGAGCTCTATGAGATCGCAAGCGTATTCTTCGGCTGACCCGGGCTGAGACGTGACACATCCGGCCTACACTTATACCCGGCGATTAAAACACCATGTCCTCGGGTTCGTAGTATTCTCTCGGATGCTGGCAGGATGGACACCGGTCCGGCGGCTCGGTCCCCTCATGCACGTAGCCGCATATGCCGCATTTCCACCTGATCGGTTTCTCCCTCCTGAAAACCGTGCCTGACTCGACCATCTCAAGGAGCTTCTTATACCTGTCTCTGTGGTGCGCTTCCACCTTCGCTATCTGCTTGAACAGGTTCGCGGCTTCCTTGTTCCCTTCTTCTTCCGCGTCCTTCGCGAAGCCCGGATACATTTCGACTGTTTCGTAATGCTCCCCGGCGATAGCTTCCTTCAGGTTCGAGGCAGTATCGCCGATTCCACCGAGAAGCTTGAACTCATCTTTCGCATGCCGCTGCTCATTGTTTGCAGTTTCCTCAAATATTTTGGCGATGTAGTGGTACCCCTCCTTCCTCGCCACATTCGCGAAGTAGGTGTATTTGTTCCTGGCCTGTGACTCGCCAGAGAAGGCGGCTTTCAGGTTTTCTTCGGTCCTGCTCACTCTGCTCCTCCTTTTACTGGTTCCTGGATGTTTCGACCCTTCACTGAATATAACCGAGAGCCTCGAGCTTTTTTCGCGTCTCTTCATCCATTACCACCGGCCTGTTTTTGGCCACTTCCGAGACCTCTGCAGCCCAGCCACGAAGCAGATGCCTCATGTTCCCGGTCATCTTCTCATCGTGCATCTTGCTAATGAGATTTGTTGTCTCCAGAGGATCTTTGAAAATGTCGTAGAGTTCTTCATGATCCTGCATGAAGGGAACCCAAATGAGTTTCCATCGACCGCTGATAATGCACTTAGCCTTGCGGTCATTTCTGAAGGGAACTTCGAGCTCTATTTCCTCGTGCGGTTTCGTTGCCTCCGAGTACACGGGAATCTCTGAAACGGTTTCTCCACCTATCACCCCTTTAAGGCTCCTTCCCTGAAAAGCTTCAGGTATATCCATACCGATCAGGTCGAGGATTGTCGGCGCGATGTCGATGTTGCTCGCGAGAATATCACTTCGTCCCGGTTGAATCTTCCCGGGCCATCTTATGATAAGAGGCACGTGTGTTGTGGTCTCATAGACGGTGTAGCCGTGGTCGAGGCTCTCCCTCCTCGGGTGCTCCCAGAAGGTCTCCCCGTGATCCGCGGTGAAGATGATGAGTGAAGAATCATAGAGTTTCTTCCGCTCAAGCAGCGTAATGAGATCACCCACCGCACGGTCGGTGTAATGGATTTCGCCGACGTACAGCTCATGCATCCTCCTTACCCTATCATCGACATCACCGCCCCTGGCAAGGTAGCCTCTCAGGCTTTTCACCTCCTCCATGGACCCAGTTATTCCGGGTGCGTTGAGACTGTCGGAAGGCTGGTCGTATGGGGCCGGAGGCTGATACGGCTGGTGGGGATCAAAGTAGTGGATAAAAAGAAAAAGGGGCCTGGATGGGGCTGCTTCTAGCCAACCCGTGACCGCATCGTTGACATCCTCCGCCCTTCTCTGAAGCACGGCACTTTTTAAGGTGCTGGTGAAGCGCTCATCGAAGTAGGAGAAACCCTGGTCGATGCCGGTGCTGGAATGGAGGGCAAAGGATGCGATAAAGGCCGCCGTGGAATACCCCCTTTCCCGGAAAACCTCGGGAAGCGTCAGGAGAGAATTATCGAGAACGAATCCGTTTCTTGCCGCCCCGTGCATCCTCGGATGAAGGGAGGTCATGAGCGAACTCGTCGATGCGAGGGTAGTCGGGGCTGAGCAGTGGATGTTGCCGAATAGAAAACCATCCTCGGCCATACTGTCTATGTTCGGTGTGTGAATCGACTCCTTGTCGTAGCAGGAAAGATGATCTGCTCTCAGGGTGTCGATCATTATCAGGATGACATCCGGCGGTTTCTTGCCGCAACCCGCAGCCAGGATCAAGGCCTGTGCAATTGAGATGAACAGGAAAAGGATACTGCAATTTCGCGTGATCTTCACCTCCTGTCTCCTATGGACGGCTTTCCACCCGTTTTTGGTCCCTGTGCTCTTTGACATCGCACGTTCCTGAGGAGGCGGAAAATATGCTTCACTTTGTCTGGAGCAGAAAGGCTGTCGTTTCCGAGCATATCACGTACCTCAGGCGATGACAGGATTTCAGAAACCGATCCACCGCGACACGCCGAGATATCCTCGCACAGTGTGACGAGCTCCCTCTGATAATTGGTCCCGAGCCCAAGCTTTTTGACGACACGCAGAATCGGTCCGGTTTCATTCTCGTTCAGGCCACTGATCAGAACGAATGTGTGAAACGACAATTCTCCGCTCGCCAGCATCTGCTTCACAGTGTCACTCGCGTTGTACAGCTTGAGATATCGCGATACGGTTCTGGGATTTATCGGCACAGAGAGGATGCTCAGGAGCCTCTCGGCCTCCTCTCGAGGGGGCTTCAGCACTTTCAGGATGAAGTGCACTGCGCCTGCCTTCTCCACCTCGTTAAAACCCCTCGTTTTGAGATTATCTTCTATCGCCACCTCGAACGATTTATCACCCTTAAGATCGGTTCTCACGATGGCCGGAACTGTTTGAGCCTGGAGGGCAGTGAGAGCTCCCAGTCTGGCTCTGCCGCAAACGAGCGAGTAGCTGCCGTTTTCGCCCGGTGAGACAATGAGAGGATAAAGGAGACCACATCTTTCTATGGATTCTTCCAGCCATCCATAATCGCGGCCGTATGAGAGAAGACCCAGGAAGGGGGCTTCCTGGAGATCCTCGGTCCTCACCTCGATAATATTCATTTTCCAATCTCTTAAACGGGGACAATCCTATTTATAAAGGTCTTCTCTTATAAATATGAGGGATAAGGTCATTATTATGCAATAAAAATAGTGAGTGAACTCTGATTCCGGTTTGAAACCGCATAAGCACAGAATCAGGAAACAGAGCTATCTAACCTTAGAACGGCCGTGCCGGAGCGTGTAAGCTAAGAGGGACTTTTTCAGAGAGCGCCAAAAAGGTTCTTGACAGAGCAATCCGGTCATATAACATTCATATTATAAACAGGTGGCTTTGGGAAAACTGCAGAACAGGAGAGGGCCATGAAAATAATTCCAGCAAGCTTAGCCGCGGTTTTTTTGATCTGGTCTGTCGCATCCGCCTCGCAGTATCGTACGGTACCCGAACCCGTCACAGTTGAAGATTCATACACCGGGTTCCCGCTCGTAAAAGGAAAGGCTCCGAAGGGCAGGTTCCCACATCTGCTCCCCCCGGCCACGGTGCTCGATTCGAGCTACTACGACTGGCAGAGAAACCAGAGCCTCAACAAGAGGATCTGGGTCAACGACGACGGAAGCATCCATGCAACCTATATGGTAAGCCCGGACGATGAATTCATCGAAAGGGGCATGAAATATTACTATGCCGACCAGTTCGGTTCAGCATTCAGCCCTCCCATCGAAGTTACGACTTTCAGGAATGGATACGGCAACATATCCTCATATCCAACCACATCACCGATGGGAGCCATTGCAGTTCTTACAACGCACAACTTTGGGACTGTGGCGTCCTTCGCCTGTATAGATGCATATCAAGGTCTCGGCGCTTTCAGCATATTTCCAACCGATTCAGTCGAGCAGGTCGTGTGGCCCAAACCTTCGGTGAACGCCGACGGCTCAATAACCATAGTGGGCACCCTCATGAACGATCTCATGGTGAACGGGATAGCACACAACGTAGCATACGACAGGGCAGAAGACTCTTCAAGCGGTTTCTCGCTCACATGGACATGGTTCGGGCAGGATGCGGCAAGATGGTCAGGGGCCGTGATGGAGTTTCCTTCCATCGGCTCAGGGCAAAACGGAAGGGTTGGTATCGCAATCGCCGATTTCGCCGCTGACCTCCACTTCTACGAATCGACGGATAATGGCATAACCTTCGAAGAATCGATCATAACGAATGCCCAACAGGATACGTTGGACCTCCCGACCGACCCCGACCCCGGCGCCACCGTGTTTCTTCCCTGGGGCAATTCGGACATCATCTATGTGGGTGAAGAACCTCACATTGTGTGGACCGGCCTCCAGGGTGCACGTGTCGGTGGACAGGTAGGCCTCTACGATTTTGGGGCGAGAATCCTTCACTGGAGTCCTTCGACCGGTATAGATACGGCGGTCGTTGCCAGTTACCAGAGCGCAATCCCGGCTGAGACCACATTCGTGGATGGAGGATTGAACCATACTGCGGTCGACTGGCCACAGATAGGGAGCTCCGCCGACGGGAGCGTCCTCTATGTGGTTTATGTGGCCTTCACACCTCACGACGTCGATGTCATGACCGGCCTCGGCTACGGTGACATATGGGGCCTCTTCTCCGTGGACAATGGTGAGACCTGGTCCGAGCCGATAAATATTTCCAATCCCGACGGGATGTATCCGGGCACTGACGACAGATACCCGAGCATTTCACCTGTGAACTACGAGGCGCCAATCGAGCCGGGAATGGATGCCTACATAGCTTATCAGTCCGACGCCTCGGCCGGCTCTTTCCTCCAGGGAGAGGAAGCCGCCAACTGGGACTTCTTCCTGTTCACCGGCATCGATTTCGATGTTCCTTCGCATATAGAGGACGGAGAGACCGAGGGCGGCCCCCTCCCTAAGTCGTTCGTTTTGCACCAGAACTACCCGAACCCGTTCAACCCATCGACGACCGTGAGCTTCGGAGTCCCGGAAGGGACCGACCGGCTTAACCTCTCCATCTACAACACCAGGGGGAAACTCGTTAGAACCCTCTATGCAGGGAAGATAATGCCTGGAGAGCATCAGCTCACCTGGGATGGAAGGGACGATAAGGGTCAGGCTACAGCTTCGGGGATTTACTTCCTCAAGCTAAAAAGCGATCGGGCGTCAAGGACTATCAAGATGGTAATGATCAAGTAAGGACATTTAGCCAAAGGAGAAGCCCATGAAAAAGATTGTCGTCTGCCTGCTTCTACTCTTCGCGGCTATCTCGACCCTCGATGCCGGCCAATACCGCTCAATGAAACAACTCACCCCAATCGATGATGCAAATCTCGATCTCCCCAAGGTCAAGGGGAAAGCCCCCAGGGCTAGATCGATGTTTGTCCTGCCCCCCGGCACTGTACTCGACTCCAGTTATTACGATGCTCAGAGAAACGGCAGTCTCAACAGGCGGATCTGGGTCAACGAAGACGGGAGCATTCACGCCACGTACATGAAAAGCCCGGACGATGCGTTCGTCGAACGCGGGATGATGTACTATTACGCAGATCAGTTCGGAACACCCTTCACCCCCTCAATCAATGTCGCAACGTTCAGAAACGGCTACGGCAATGTAGCCTCGTATCCGACATCGGCTCCTTCCGGCGCCATCGCGATAATCTCAACACATGATTCTGCAATCGTCGGATCCTTTGCTTTCTTCGACGCATATCAGGGTCTTGGCGCCTTCAGCGGCCTTACGACCAACGATGCCGACCAGGTCATATGGCCCAAGCCATCGGTGAACTCTGATGGTTCGATCACATTGCTGGGTACGTTGATGAACGATCTGCAGGTGAACGGTATCGCCCACAACGCCGCCTGGGAGAGGGCGGCGGATATCGTCACCGGCTTTACGCAACAATGGACTTTCTTCGGCCAGGATGAAAGCAGATGGACAGATGCCAATATCGAGTGGCCTGCCCTGGCGGCCGGTGATAACGGCAGGGTTGGAATCGCCATTCCGGACTGGGGAGCTGATGTCCATTTCTACGAATCAACGGACAACGGCATAAGTTTCGCGGAAACAATGATCACAAATGCGGCCGAGGACACGATCGGTATGCCAACAGGTCCCGATTCCTCATGGACGTTTTTCACCCCCTGGCTCAACGTCGATATAGTTTACGTGGGTGAGGAACCGCACATCGTCTGGACCGGGCTCCAACCGGCATGGGATCCCACTCAGGGGCTTGTGCTCTATGACCTCAGGTCCAGGATACTCCACTGGAGTCCCTCTACAGGGATTGATACGGTTGCCATCGCACGGTATAACGGCACGTGGTTAAATGATACAACCTATGTGAATCCCGGAGTCAGACACGCTTCCATCGACTGGCCTCAGATAGGGGCCTCACCTGACGGCAACATCCTTTACATCGTATACGAAGCCTTCACCCCTCACGATGTCGACCCTGACAATGATATCGGCTTCGGTGACATCTGGGGTACGTTCTCTATCGATAACGGTGAGACCTGGGCGGATCCCGTCAATATCTCCAATCCGGACGGGATGTATCCGGGTGCTGACGACAGGTATCCCAGCATATCACCGGTGAATTACAGTGCGGTCATCGATCCCGGAAAGGATGCATACATAACGTACCAATCAGATGATGCCGGAGGTTCCTGGCTTGAGACCGTATTCGGTAGCGGGGAGGAGGAAACGGTCGGCAACTGGGACTATTTCCTGTTCTTGGGGGTTGATTTCGACGTTCCCTCCAAAATAGAAGACGGGGGGAAGGAGACGGGTTCGCTCGTGAAGGTTTTCGATCTCCACCAGAACTATCCGAATCCGTTCAATCCATCGACAACCGTGAGCTTCGAAGTCCCGGATGATGCGGGTCTGGTGGATCTATCCATATATGACTCCAGGGGGAGATTAGTCCGCACCCTCGTTTCAAAAATTTTGGAACCGGGAGTTCATAAGCTCACCTGGGATGGAACTAACGACAGGGGACTGAAGGCAGCCTCGGGAATTTACTTCCTAAGGATGAGGTGTGAAGCGGTTTCCCGAACGATCAAGATGGTGATGATGAAGTGATCCCGGTATGCGGGCTTTAACCCCGGGTCGGCTAGCCGACCCGGGGTTTTTTCTATTATGTGCCGTATCACAGCTACCAAAAGCCCCCGAAGTCTTATCTATTCCTCAAGATGTGATCTCGAGAGATCTCTGAAAAAGTCTCTCTTCGCTCAGGCACTGTGCTCTGACCCTTCTACGGTTT
>JBHIFB010000052.1:0-19938 GCA_046760905.1 Candidatus Glassiibacteriota bacterium
TAACTCCAGTTCCTGCATCCAGCAAGGGCCCCTCAAGATTTCTCTCAGGAGGTAGGGGCGTGCATCCAAGAATGTGCTCATAAAAATGAGCCAGCTTTTTCCAATTCCTGGCAACGATATTGACATGGACGAAACGTGGATCGATGGCCATAACTCACCAACCTATTCTAAACAAGAGTCCTTCATTTATGATTCACAGAATCCCCGGCTAGATGTTCTCTGCCTTCGAGCCGCTCTCAGGACCATGATCCTCACCTACGGATCACGGTTCCACACCATGGGCACAACGACCAGAAATCTGGCAATATCCCCCAGCCGCACCGGGTGCATCGGTGCACCGAACCTTCCATACGCCATTTCCGGCGAACCTTGGCTCTGCACCATGGGCAGTAACGCATGAAGCGCATCAGCTCCCCCTTGCACTCCGGACAGGTGGCCTCATAGCGCACGTCTGTGTAATGTCTCCGTGACCGCGGTCCCTGCAGAGCCCCGTAACAGTGAGGACAGAAGCGCCAGTCGAGCTTCATCCCGCGTCTGCAGTAACGGCAACGTGCGGGGAAGCGTGTCTCGTGGCGAAAAGTTTTGGTCTCGTGGCCGCACCAGGGGCAACACTTCATCGCCTCGCTGATCGGACCTCCACAGCGCCTGCAATCGAAAAACAATTGAAGCAACCTGTTGTATCGGCGCCGGAACTCTCTGAACTCCAGCTGCTTCAGATACAGAAGACCGTTTTTTTCATCCCGCTTCCGCCGGCGTCTTCTTCGCCTTTGGCGCTCCATCCTGGGCCGCAATCGCCTGAAGGTGGTAAGCATCTTAACAGCGGAAGGGAAGCGCTTTCGGACATCAACCTCCAGGCTCCTTCGTAGAAACGCGATGAAGTCCGGATGCACTCGATGGCGCAGGCGTTCATAACCCGGAAGAGGCCACTGGTATGGCCATTTTGGTAGTTTTCCGGTGAACATGCGCCAGATAATAAGCCCGAGTGAGAATACGTCAGAATGCAACGATGGCTTACCCATCGCCTGCTCCGGCGCCATGTAACCCAGAGTCCCTGATCCCGAAGCACTCATCGTATAGTGGGATGTGATCTTCGCAATACCGAAGTCGGTAAGCCTGAGTCGTTCACCGGGGAATATGATGAAGTTATCGGGCTTGATATCGCAGTGAATAACTCGCTTCGAGTGTGCAAAAGCAACGGCTTCGAGCATCTGTTGAGTGTAGTTTAGGGCTGTGCTAATAGAAATCCTGGTAGTCATTCGGTCACCGAGCGTCCTCTCCCCCAAAGGATATACGATGACGAAATGATCACCAATGAAACTTGCATTCTTTATGTGAAGAATGTTCGGGTGATCGAGTCTGGCGGTAATACGCACTTCCTTCGCGAATTCTTCCAGATCATGGTCGATGAGGATTTGAGGGTGTAGGATCTTGAGTGCAACGTGGATGCCCTCGATGGTGTCATAGGCACGGTAAACGTCGGCGAAGCCACCCTGAGCTAGACGTGGCCCGATGCGAAACTTACCCAGTGTCCCTGATGGCCTTAGTCTTATGTTCTTCGCTCGAGTCAATTACGCGAACCTCGCGCTGAACCGTCCCTTGGTGGACCTGTGACATGACGGAAGTGGCTTTTCGCTTTCGCACCTTGCGAAGTCCTTTCGGGCTCTAATCCTCGCTCCATTCTCCGGGTATACCGTCCACTACCCTAAATTAATAGATGCTGATTTCCCAGCCGCACGTTCACGAGACCTGCACTTCGGGCTGCGGCCTCCGCTTCCCGGGCATGCCTATAGGATGTCGGCGGCAGATCACTCATGTAAAAATGAGGTGCGAAGGCCAGAAGCACAAAAGGAATTTCCCGTTCGATTGAGACGATGAAATCCGCTATCTTTCCAACCTGGTCCGCATCGACAAAACCCGGCACAAGCAGCGTGCTCGCGACGACAAGCGGCGGTATCAGGCGCTCCCTGTATCGTCGGGCGGCTCTTTTAAAATTCTCTTTTGTACGTCGATTGGATACACCCGTGAGTGCACGGTGCAATTGTTCATCGAAGGCTTTCAGGTCGAACTTAATACAGCCACCTGTCCTTACGGAGTATTCAACGGCAAGGTCGAGAAATTTAGGATTCATCATGCCATTGGTCTCCCAGCATACACGCACGCCTTTGAGCGCCAAGAGTCTTGCCGCGGCAAGGGCATGCGGAATCTGTGAAGACGGGTCACCACCGAAGAAGCATACGCAGAAGGTGCCTGAATTCGATACCGAGGCAAGTTTTTTTGCACTGATGCCCTCATTTTTTATCGGCGAGGACTTACGAAAGTGCCAATTCTGGCAGAAGAGACAATTGGCCGTACAGCTCTCGTAGAATACTGCAAGGTTGTGATATCCTCGATGCAGGCTTCCCTCGCATACCCAATCTGCCACACAATTCGTTGGCAGAGGATCACGGTACCACTCGAGGATTCCGCGCTTCGCTGTGCCTGCCAGGTGGATCAACCTCCCTTCACGCACGACACGCAGGCCGCAAAAACCCCGCTGTCCTTCTCCTATGACACACTCGTTGCTGCAGATATTGCAGCTTTTTCCCTTGGAATGACGTGGAGGTTCAACCGGTAAGCCGAACTCTTTCCGAGACCTTGTATGGAGTGCCTGAATCTTTGACAGGCAGGTGTCGGTGAAACTCATTCTTCATCTCTTATTATGCGCCGCCACTACCCCAGGTGGATATGGAAACAGGATAAGTCATCCAGCGAATCATCTCTTAACGTTCTTACACTAAACCGTTGCTTTACGGATCACTCGCTTCAGCCGGTGAATTTTTCTCCTTATCGTTTTCAGCCGTCTATAGTCGTGTGCTTCCAGTGCGGCGTCTCGCTCGGCTTTCAATGCACGGATCCGTGCTTTGATCTCACTTTTATCGATGCCGACGATCTCATGATGGACATGAGTGTCGACTCCGAGGACCTGGCATAAGACCTGAAGCAGGTCCTCCTTGTGCATAGTCTTGTAGCCATGCAGCGATTCGTGTTCATGCTTCTCTGCAATCTCCCGGAGTTCGGCCACCGTCTTCTTCTTCAGCTCCTCAAACGTGTAATCCATTCTGCCTCCTGATCAATTTATATATTCGTCACAGCTCACCTGCACAGGCAGATGTCTCGGCAGAAACTGCGATGAATGCCACGGAAATAACAGGCAGCATGAGAAATGTGCTTTCGGTTTCACGACCACCCTCTTCATTGGGTGTGCTTTACTTTATGTAGTATCCTGAGACCTTCCAGGACCCCTCCTCTTCAAGCATCGGGGTAACGGTCTCTATAGCAGATTTCTTATTCTCGAATGAGCTTTCAAACTGAATCACCACATATTCGCCATCAGGAGCGCCCGGTAATGTTGTTCGATATTCACTTGACTTAAGTTTCCTTGTGAGCAGTTTGCCCAATGGTTTTCTGTGAGCATTCAATGAGGATTCCCACTGTTCCTTCGTCACCGCGCCCTGGAAATATTTAGCGGCACCATCCCAGCTCTCCTGGTACTTACCTTCATCAACCAGATTCAGCCACTCTTCGGCTGCAGCCACTGCTTTCTCTGTCGATACCTGGCACAACACATCGGCAGGATTGACCACTATGGTCACCGCTATGACCAGAAAAAACCAAAAACTTGTCCTCTTCATAATTACCTCCTTCATTCAAGGCGGCTCTCCTCGAGTCTCCTAAACGCACTAGTGTTGCATGTTAACTGGCCTCGATCACAACCATCTCCTTCGTGAATCTCGCAGCCGCCCCGGCAATTGGTGGTAAGGTGTCCTCTGAAAGTATCTGGAAGCCCGCCTCCACAAGTTGGCTTTTGATCTCGGTTGCGGTTGGGAAGCTGAATCCCGGATCCAGCAAAGAGCCATGGAATGCCCAGTGTATGCGTGATGGAGGTGCAACACCCTCTGCAGGTGCGAACTGGTCCACGATCACAAACCGACCGCCGGGATTCAGGGCGGTTCGTATCTTAGCAAACAGCGCTTCGCTGTAAACATTGACGTCGCATTCCAGGATCATGTCGAATCCTGATGGAAGTTCGTCCTGGAGGAAATCAGCTTGATGGTAGGTGATCCGTTCCCCCAGGGAGTTTTCGGCTGCGATCTCACGGCCTGCCGCACAGACGTTGGCGATATCAACGACCACAGATGTAAGATTAGAGTATCTCCGCAGCAAGGCCAGTGAGACAACCCCGGAACCACCCCCCAGGTCCATCAATCTATCCACCCCGCTCATGTCAAGTATTTTGGCCAGTTCTTCGGCCAGTTGCTCGTGGAGATCGTAAAGCATGAGAGTGAAACGACGCGCCGCTTCGGGATTCTCGACCATACGAGCGACGTACTCGGACGGGGTATGCCCCGTGGGCTCCCAGGCCGAATCGGAATTGCTGATGCGCAACGGTAGGTCGCTGAGGCCTTGATACCGCTGTCTAGCCTCCTCCGCAAGCAGTGCCCAGGAATCCTGGCGGTAGCTATCCAGGATGGCAGCCCTTGCGGTTGAGGACGGAGCATAACCATCGGTTCCCTGTTCTATGAGGCCTGTGCGGCTCAAAAGCTGCAACCAGTAGCGACAGCGGTTTATGGGTATTCCAAAAGCTCCTGCCACAGATGCAGTATCCAGGGGCTTCTCATCAAGCAGCCAGAAGAGGCCCAGTTCCATGGCCGTACCCAGTGCAATCGAGGTGAAATATGCATCCATGAGGTCAAGAACATCATCTGCCGTGGCCGGCTTCATTTGACCCTCCACATTAAATCCATCCAAATCGGATGAGTGTCTTATTCACCCTCAATGCGAAGAGACCTGCTAATCCGATCAGAATGATGGTTAGAAAATAATGAAAAGCGATATAAACCTGTAGTCCAAGAATAATAACGGTTATTACCAAAAACAGACAGAACGTTGCCATCCTTTTTCTAAGTATTCGATATGGTTTTAGCTGAATAATGATATCATCCGGTACATCAGAGTCAGGGCCGAGACCACTGAGTATTAATTCGATTTTCGGCTGTAGGTTGAAGTGAACATATGAGAGCATACCCATCAGCACAAACAGCAGAAGGGTCTTGCCCATAATAATCCAATTCGTCCACAGGGCCTCGATGCCCAGAGGCCCGACCAACAATAATAATATACCCGTAACCAATACTGTGGATTGGAAAACGAAACACCGGTAAGCGCCGTTTTTTATGATGTTCTCCATATAACGATCGGCATGATAGTTAAATGACTTTCCAAGATAAGCCCTTTCGTTCACCGCTATCAAATTGAACAAGGGTACGGACATGAAAACAAAACTCATCAGGTGCAGAAATTTTATGAAGTTGTAAAGACTTTCCATCTCATCCTCCATTTGGTCCGTCTGACATAATTCTGGTAGGCGGTACCAGAAAAGCGAATGTTCTCAGCTCATAGAAGATGAACCCTATGCACAACACAGCATCTTTGCTTCAACGCCTTGTTGAGCTCCGATAAGCCTTCAGAGCTCCCTGCCGCTCGATTATTATGGTCAATTGCCGAATCGAGGAAGGAAAAATCCTGTACGAGATGCATAGTCCCTCCAGGTTTCACCGAATTTTTCTTCTAACGCTCTTTCCTCGAGCCGAGCTCGATGAACCTCAGCCGGCAGGAAAACGAACAAAGACAGCGCAAGACCGACAATGCTTCTCGTTACAAAGCTGGACCCTACCTTGGCTATAACCATCGCCAGGTAGGTCGGATGACGCACAAACTGGAATGGACCTGTTACAACCAGTTTATCCATACGTGGTGCTATGAAACCTACAACGGCACCCTTCAAATAGTATGCTGCCCATAGAAAAAGAAAAAACCGGCATAGAGCACTGAGAAGCCAAGTATCCGTCCCGTGCTCCTCGAAATCGGGAGCTGGTCTCTGAAGAGCAGGATTGCCACCAATGTGGCAGCGCCGACAAACCCCGTCATCAGCCCAGCGGGCACAATTTCAGTTTTGAAGCGGCTGCTATTCATGCCGGTCCAAAAACAAGATCCAAAGGGCTGCCATCGAACTTCGGGCACGAATAAAAGTTGAATACGATATAGAACTTCCTGAAGGGGCCGGTATTATCGACAGCTCTTCTTTATGCAATTTATTAAAGTATGCGATTGTTGCCATGGAAAATCAAGGAATTATGGCTTTCTCAATTCCAGGTAAAATATCAAATCATTCTCACTCTGCGAGACAACTTCAAATTGCGTGCGTTCTGCCATCTTAACATAATACTCCAGATCCCGGCCTTCATCCGGCCAGGAACCACCATATGCCGTCTGGAATTCTTCCCCGGGCAATCTGACTCGAAGCGGTACGACTGCTATCTCAATATCTTTATCGGTGCGCTTTGGAAATAGGACATCCCAGATATAGAACTTACCACCGGATGCAAGTACTCTGTGAATCTCTCTGAATACCTGTTCATGGTCTGATCCATCGATATACATCAGGGTGAAAAATGATGTCGAGGTATTAAACGTACCATCGAGAAACTGCAGGTCCCTAGCATCCATTATGATCTTCAGTGGTCCCTCCGGAGCCGCCTCGAGTTCCCTTTTGCTTATATCAATAGAAATGACCTGCTCACCTTTCAGTCTTCCTATCACCCCCTCGCCCCCTCCTCCGATATCGAGTATGTAACCTTTGGATTCGAAATCCTCAACCGACACAGTCTGCTCTCTCAAACGGAAGAAGCTGTCTTTCATCTCCTCGTGCTCGTTACTGTCACTGACCACATCACCGCTACGATCTTCAGCAGATTTTTGAGAACAAGCAGGCATGATCGTAATAATGAGCCCGAACAAGAGGGAGATTAAGATCGATTTCTCAAACTTCACTATGAGGGCTGGTATTCTCCGTTTCATCTTCACACACCTCCGATTTTCTTACACCACCATGTTTCCTCCAATACCGGAAAAAGAAGGGCAGACCCACCAGAACCGTTCCGATGCCCAGCAGCGACTCGATCGGTCGCCCGACGAAGGTATAGACCATTATCCATATGCCGATCATGATGAACAAAGCGGGTATCACCGGATATCCCCATGTGCGGTAAGGACGGGGATTATCTGGTTGGCGCCACCGCAACATGTAAATTGCCGCTACAGCCATTGTGGAGAACAGCATAAGACAGAATCCCGCATATGCCAGCAGCTGGTCGAAAGTCCCTGTGACCATCAACATGATGGCAATGATTGCCTGTAGGACTATTGCCTTGGCAGGCGTATAAAACTTCGGGTGAACCTCTGCGAATAACGGCATGAATATACCGTCTTTCGCCATTGCATAATATACTCGCGGTCCGATGAGAATGAAGGCATTAACAGCCGATAGTATAGAAAGCGCCAGGATTGCATCCGTCCAAACCGTGACCTGCGGCCCAAACAACGCATTCAAAGTAACGGAACCGATCGCAAGCACATTTGACATCTCTGGTATGGACAGGGCATACAGGTACAATAGATTCAGCGACATGTAAAGGATTAGAACGCCTCCGGTACCCATAAGAAGTGAGAGTGGAAGATTCCTGTTTGGATTCTTGATCTCTCCGGCTATGTATGCTGAGGAATCCCATCCCGAGTAAGCGAACATGACGAAAATGAGCGAGACTCCCACTTTGGGCAGTAAGGAAATCGTGTCAATGGCTGGTCTAGCCCCCTTGAGATGCGCCCAGTCACCTCTCCCCCATAGAAATCCTGCAATCGCAATCCCGGCCAGAACAGTGATTTTTAGGGTTGTCATGGAATTCTGCAGCAGCGCACCGGTTCGAACGCCGACGTAATGCATCCAGCTCATCCATGCTATGACAAGAGCGCCGGCCAGATGCCCCCAGGAGACTTTCAGTGAGAAGAAGCCCAGTGGGATCGATACGCCGCCGAGTGGGGATAGAACCGGATAGTAAGTGCTCAGATATTCCATGCTGGCCAATGCTCCTGCGGCGACAGGGGCTGAAAATCCGACAAACAGTGAAGTCCAGCCTGAGAGAAATCCCCACATTGGACCGTAACCATGATATATATATACATAGCTTCCACCAGCCCTGGGATACATAGCACCAAGTTCACCGAATGTGAGTGCACCGGTAAGGGCTATGACTCCCCCAAGCAGCCATAATCCCAGGATCCACCAGGGATCCTGCAGGTCCGCGGCCATGATACCGGTAATGGTCATGATCCCTGTCCCGATCATACTGGTTGCCACTATACCCGTTGCAGTCCAGAGTCCAATGCTGCGCTTTAGCTCCCCGTTGCCACCGGCAGTCCTTGAACTCTCCAAATCTCCTCCCTGACTGCTATCTGACGTGCATATGATTGGAATCGTCTAAAGGTTCAGTGACATCGATTAATGCGCTAAACCTCCATGCGCCTCACTGATGATATCGCAGCGGGAAGAGCTTGTCAATGAAGTTCAATGCATTACAGAAAATACCTGCACTTCGACTTGAGATTGCGTACAGGCTTTGATGGAATTGGAGAGGAAATGAGAACGACCCGGGTTTTATATCCATTCGTTTGTTGAAAAGGGGAATGAGATTATGAGTTGGCCGATTATAAGAACTTGACGATTTCATTCTGTGTTGCTAGTTTTACCTAACACAACACAGGCGATGAATCATCATAAAAGAGAAAATGCGACGCTCACCGGTACCATAATTATCAGACATTCGCGCCTTTTCCGTCGGTCGGCACTAGCTTTTTGGGTGAGGTATTTACATGAAAACTGAAGCGAAGGGTTCGAGATTTCTGACTGTGATGGGATGGACTGCGATCATCCTTTTTGCGGCGATTTATGTCATCGAACTGTTTCCGCATCACGGGCCACCCGTCACGATAATCTGGATTCGAGAGAGTCTCGGAACCGGGGGCCTGATCATATTGAACATAGTCATCGTGCTTGCTTTTCTGGCATTGCTGCCGTTTCGGAGGCCGACGAAGAATGTATGGAAATCCCATAGCGCCTTTTTTGCTTTTGTAATCGCTTTGATGACCGAAATGTTCGGCTGGCCGCTTTTTATTTTCCTGGTTTCGCCTTTTTTTGAGGTGCCGACGCTCGCACGAGGCTTTTTTGGGACTGTTGGACACTGGCCAGCCTCGGTTGGTACGGCCATAAGCCTTTTTGGTATTGTCTTGATAGCGATCGGTTGGAAACAGATTCACGCTGCTCAAGGTCTTGTAAGCAGTGGTCTGTATAGATACATACGTCATCCGCAGTACTCGGGCATATTCCTATTCACTCTTGGCTGGATTATGCATTGGCCCACTGTGCTGACGTTGCTTCTGTGGCCTATATTAATCGCCGCTTATGTTTGGCTAGCACGTTTCGAAGAAAAACAAGCGCTGGAAGAGTTCGGTGAATCATATCAGGCATATGCCAGAGAGACTAAAAGATTTATTCCGTTCTTGGTTTAACTGTATCTGTCGGCTTTCTTCTGTGCAGAATACATTGATAAATCTATCAGTTACTCACTCACGGATTCAACAGTACATTTAATTTTCATTTCGTTGCAGGTATTAGTTTCGGCTTGAGTATCATCTGGTACTCGATATTGAAGAAAAGTATCTTGCTCCTCCATTGGAGGCTCTGGGCGAAAAAGCACTTGTTAAACGACTCAATAATGAGCATAAGGAACTTCGATCTCGTGTCAGTGATAAGACGCAACGCTCCCTCTCGGCTTTGAAAATATTCGGTGAAATACTTGAAGCGCACATTCGATTATTGACATGGGCATGAAGAGATGCTATACTTCTCAAAATTTTAATATCCTATAAAAAACGGGAAGAGTGAAGGCCATTAACCGGAGATCTATGATTCCGCATCAAGTAAGAAATCTTCTCGTAGTTTTTATAATCGTTGGTGCTGCACTTATCATCGTGAGGCAGTACTTAATCCCTCCAACATTTGGTGAACTCGGACATTACAGAGCATCAGTGCTCGATACGATTGCCTCTCAGGAGCTGCAATATGCCGGTCATCAAAGCTGCGTCGAATGTCATCTTGATGTGGAGGAAGTGAAAAGGGCCTCATATCACAGGGGACTTTCCTGCGAAATCTGCCATGGACCTGCTTATAAGCATACCCAGGCACCGGATGAGTATCAACCGATAATACCAGAGAAGCGTGCAAATTGTACAATCTGCCATGAATACAATCCCTCAAGGCCGACGGGTTTTCCGCAGATCGATCCCCTCTCTCACAACCCGAACAAACGATGCATGTCCTGCCATGAACCACATGATCCAAGGCCTCCTCATGTACCGGGGGAGTGCTCAGCGTGTCATGCAGAGATTTCAAGGATGAAATCCATATCACACCACGCCCGACTGGAATGTACGACTTGCCATGAGACGGAGGAAGAGCACAAGATAAGCCCCAGGACGATCCGTCCTACCAAACCCGCCGCCCGTGAGTTCTGCGGGGGATGCCATGCGAAGGGTGCAGGGAGCCCCCGGGAGATTCCGCGGGTGGACCTGGATACTCACGGTTTCGGTTATGTCTGCTGGCAATGTCATTACCCTCACTATCCCGAGGTTCGCTGATATGGGCGGCGAACGTAAGCATATGAGCAGGAGAAAATTCCTTGAAAGATTTCTTTATGTACTTCCTGTAACGGGTCTTTTCACAAGCATCTTGGACCTGCTTTCTCCCGTCTTCGGAATGCCCCGAGTTGGAAACTATGATCCAAAGGAGCACTATTATGCGATGGGGATTAGCGTGGACAAATGCATTGGTTGCGGCAGATGTGCCGATGCATGTAAAAGCGAGAACAATGTACCACGTGAACCCTTTTTCTTCCGCACATGGGTAGAACGTTACATCATAGCAATCGATGGGGAGTCAATCGTCGATAGCCCAAACGGGGGAATAGATGGATTCCCCCCAACTATCCACGAAAGAGAGATAGTACGCACGTTCTTCGTTCCCAAGCTGTGCAATCACTGTGACAATCCACCATGTGTTCAGGTATGTCCGGTCGGGGCCACTTTCAAAACGCAGGATGGTGTAATCCTTGTCGACAACGATTACTGCATCGGTTGCAGATATTGCATTCAGGCCTGTCCTTACGGAGCCCGGTTCCTCCACCCGGAAACCAAGACTGCCGAGAAGTGCACTTTCTGCTATCACAGGATCGTGCGGGGCCTTCAACCTGCGTGTGTCGAAGTTTGTCCGACCGAGGCGAGAATCTTCGGTGAGGTTGAGAAGAGAAATAGCCCGCTGGCGCGTTTCGTGCGATTCAACGTAATCCAGGTGCTCAAGCCATACCTCAATACGGAGCCAAAAGTATACTATGCAGCGCTGGATGGCGAGGTGAGGTAACATTGGAAGAAATGTATGAACATTTACTCTCCTCTCTAAAACAGGTGACGGGTTACATCTACCCGAATGAAGTGGAACTCCACTGGGGAATTCTGATCGTTGTCTACCCGTATGTCACCGGCCTTGTCGCAGGAGCCTTCATCCTGGCATCCCTCGAGCGAGTGTTTGATGTCAGAGAGGTTCAACCTACATACCGGCTCTCTTTGCTCACCGCCCTCGCCTTCCTCTTCGTCGCCCCACTTCCCCTGCTCTCACATCTGGGCCATCCCGAAAGAGCGTTTGAAATCTTTCTCACCCCTCACCTGAAATCGGCAATGGCTATGTTCGGTTTCGTATATGCCTGGTACCTGGCTGTGGTCCTTTTGCTCGAGATATGGTTCGATTACAGAAAAGACATAGTCCTGCGCTCCCGCATGCACGGGGGCTGGAAGAAGTGGAGCTACAGGATACTCACCCTGGGTTCGACCGACCTCTCAAAGAAATCCCTCGCATTCGACGACAAGGCAGGCAAGTTCATAACGATTATTGGCATCCCATCCGCATTCCTGCTACACGGTTATGTTGGATTCATTTTCGGCTCAGTAAAGGCAAATCCATGGTGGAGCAGTGTTCTCATGCCCATCGTGTTTTTGTTCTCGGCCATCGTTTCCGGGATTTCACTCATGCTGCTCATTTACATGGCTACAAGCCTCATGAGATGGCAGGAGATCGACACGATGCGTTTCACGGTTTGCCTGGACAAGCTGGCTCAGTTCCTCCTTTATGCGCTCATAATTGACTTCTCCCTTGAAGTTCTCGATTTCATCCACCGCCTCTATGAATCCGAAGAGTCGATCAAGATCCTTTCACAAATGATATACAGCAGGCTGTTCATAAGCCTCATTATCGTTCAAGTGCTTCTTGGCACACTCCTGCCGATGGGCTCCCTTGCTCTGGTGAGGTTTATGAAATTCCCGGCGGAAATGAGAAGGCTCATCTATTTTCTTGCCGCTCTTTTAATACAGATCGGGATCTTCAGCATAAGGTGGAATGTTGTCGTTGGCGGCCAGCTCTTCTCGAAGAGTCTCAGGGGACTGACGATTTACAAGATGCAATACCTTGGTATCGAAGGCCTCTTCATGGCCATGGGATTTCTCATCCTTCCATTCATCATCCTCTATATCCTCGTGAAGATCCTGCCTCCCTGGCCCGAGGCGGAGATGGAAGTCAGCGAAACAAATTAGCGCTCAGGTGGCTGGCAGTATCGCCATCTTTCCGCCGTAATGTCAGCCCCTCCCGGCAACAAACCGGTTGCTGCTTCCAATAATCTGGAAAAATATTAAATTTATATATCGTCAACCTGGCACGGAGAGATCCGGTATACTATATTGTCACGTTGCTGATTGTATTATTCTATCTCGCATCGATCAGAAATAGTGAGCAATGAAACCACCGGAGAGCGGTGCAGGAAAGAAAGACAAGGGAAAAAACGAGGGTAGCGCTCTGGCTCGCGACACCAATCCTAAGGCGACGAAGGATTTCATACGAAATATAATCACGGAAGACCTGAGGACTAATAAATACAATGGAAGAGTCCACACAAGGTTCCCACCGGAGCCCAACGGCTATCTTCACATCGGGCACGCGAAATCCATCTGCCTGAACTTCGGAATTGCCGCGGAATACGGCGGGCTTTGCAACCTGCGGTTCGATGATACCAATCCGAGTAAGGAGGACATCGAATATGTGGAATCGATTATGGAAGATGTCCGATGGCTCGGCTTCGACTGGGATGATCGCCTTTATTATGCTTCCGACTACTTCGAGCAGCTATACCAGTACGCATTGCAGTTGATAAGGAAGGGAAAGGCCTATGTCTGTGATTTAAGCCCCGATGAGATCAGGGAATACCGAGGAACCCTAACCGAACCGGGAAGAGAGAGCCCTTATAGGAACCGCTCTGTCGAAGAGAACCTGGACCTTTTCGAGCGCATGCGTGCCGGTGAGTTCGAGGACGGTTCCCGAGTACTCAGAGCTAAGATCGACATGGCAGCTCCAAACCTGAACATGCGAGACCCGGTCATCTATCGGATTCTGCACTCGGCCCACCATAGGACGGGAGACAGATGGTGCATTTACCCAATGTATGATTTTACCCATTGCATCTCCGATTCCATCGAAAAGATCACGCATTCGCTCTGCACTCTCGAGTTCGAAGACCACCGCCCTCTATATGATTGGTTCCTGGATGAATTGAACATCTATCATCCGCAGCAGATAGAGTTCGCTCGCCTGAATATCAGCCACACAGTGCTGAGCAAACGAAGACTTCTGGAGCTTGTGGAGGGGGGATATGTCTCAGGGTGGGATGATCCTCGCATGCCAACCATATCAGGCCTTCGGCGGCGTGGATACACACCCGCATCCATCCGAAGCTTCTGTGATCGGATTGGAGTGGCCAAGAGGGAGAGCACAGTGGATGTCTCACTCCTGGAACATAGCATCCGTGAGGACCTGAATAAAAGAGCCCAGCGCGTCATGGCAGTGCTTCGTCCACTCCGGCTGATCATAGACAATTATCCCAAGGGAAAGGTGGAAGAAGTGGATGCTGTGAACAATCCCGAGGATGCTGGTATGGGAACTCGAAAGATCCCCTTCTCACGTGAGCTGTACATCGAAAGGGACGATTTTCGCGAAGAGCCTCCGAGGAAGTTTTTCAGACTGGCTCCAGGACGCGAGGTTCGACTCAAGCACGCCTATTACATCACCTGCGACCGTGTTGTTAAGGACGAGCGAACCGGTGAGATTGTTGAACTGCATTGCAGCTACGATCCAAAGACCCGCGGCGGCACCTCCGATGATGGTCGGATAGTAAGGGGCACCCTGCACTGGGTCTCAGCGCCCCACGCACTCGAAGCGGAGGTACGCCTCTACGATCATCTTTTCACTAAAGCAGACCCGGGCGATGAGCCAGAAGGTTCAGATTTCAAATCCTTCCTGAATCCGAATTCGCTTGAAACACTGACTTCGTGCAAGGTTGAGCCGAGCCTTACCAACGCTAAACCAGGGGACCGATACCAATTCCTCAGGCAAGGCTACTTCTGCGTCGATTCGGTTGACTCCACCGATAAGAGACTTGTATTCAACCGAACGGTGACTCTGCGTGACACCTGGGCCAAGATAGAAAGAGCACAGCAAAAAAGCTCAGAATAAAAGATGCCCACACGCTTTGCATATGGGCATCCTGCACCGCTTTTACATGGATCTATACTCTCGATATAACTATTTCCGCTATCTCAGGATCATTTTAGAAGAGTCATCTTCCTGAAACTTAACATCTCTCCGGTCTGCAGGCGATAGATGTAGATACCGGAACTAACCTGAGCCCCATTCCCATCTTTCCCATCCCATTGTACAGATTATTTTCTACCGGCTTCCCACTCATTCATCGGTTATCTCACAAGGTGCCCCCTGATATCGAAGATTTCCAGACGAACAACTTTTCAGAGACCTCATGCTCACTGTGGCCGAGTTTCTCACCTAATGCCCTCAAAGACTGTAACTTACTCCCCTACATACACTTATACTATGGTATTGAGAAAAACTTCCAGATCTATATTATTACGAAAATTGATAGAAATGAACAGGTGGACGAGACTTCGTCATGGATATAATTTGATGTGATTCATAGGCTTTCTAGAAGATGAGAAAAGATTTTGCAATCGTAGGCGCTGGTCCTTCAGGGGCAGCCTGTGCTGTGCAGATGAAGCGCTCGGGGTTGGATCCCGTGGTGTATGAACGCTGCGATATCGGGGGAACCATCCGATTTGCCTACCGGATTGAAAATTATCCAGGTTTCCCATGGGGTATCTCAGGTTTAGAGCTGGCCGACCTGATTCAGAAGACTTTCGAGCGCTGGAAGATCTCAACTGTGGAGGCTGAGGTCGTGTCGCTATCTGAGGACAGTGGAAGATTGGCCGTGAGCACGGAAAAATCATCGGTTGCATACCGGTGCGTCATAATTGCAACCGGAACGCGTCCCAAGAGACTGAATGGAGTGAGGATTGAGAAACGGGCCGAAGAAAATATTGTCTATGATGTTCTAGCGATAGCCAAAGGCCGATACCAGACAGTGGGTATTCTTGGTGGAGGAGATGTGGCGCTCGATTACGCCCTGCATCTGTCAGAAAGCTCAGAAGTTCATGTCTTCCACCGGCACATGACACCGCGCAGTATTCCCCTTCTCTTTGCAAGAGCCCTGGAGAAGGGGGTCATATTCCATGAAACGAAGCGGCTTGAAACGATCCGCTCGGCGGGAGATCGAATCGAACTGCTCTTCAGGACCCAGTCTTTCCTCGTCGATGCTCTTCTGCCTTCGATAGGGCGTGAACCAGTGTTGGATTTCATCGAGCCCGGCCTATTAAAGAGAAGGAATGAACTTACTCGTCGGGGGAGGCTTTTCTTTATCGGCGATGTAGTCAACGGTCCCCACCGTCAGGTAGCCATCGCTGCCGGGGATGGCCTGAGAGTTGCCATGGAGGTCTATGAGAGATGGAAGTGACCCACCGCCAGGGTAGGGAGAATATCGCGTTTGCGTATGTGGGCAAGTTCCAGGATGGAACGCGGGTGGAATTCGTGGAATCCTGGGACCCGGAGGTATCTGTTCGAGAGAAGTGGGTTATAATCGTTTCCACCCTGAGCGGATGTCCCATCTGCTGCGCATTCTGCGACGCTGGGGGGCATTTCGAGCGTAAGCTTACCTCCTGCGAGATCCTGGAGCAGATCCTCTACCTGGTTGGAAGACGCTATCCGGATTTATCTGTCCCCGTCAATAAATTCAAGATCCAGTTCGCCCGTGTCGGTGAACCGGCACTGAATCCGGCTCTGCTGGAAGTGCTCGGCCGGCTTCCCGGGGACATCCACGCCCCCGGCCTCATGCCCTGCATATCTACGATTGCACCATCCGGGAGGGAAGCCTTTTTTACCGGCCTGAGAGAGATCAAGAATCGATTGTATGGAAGCGGAGCATTCCAGCTGCAGTTCTCCGTTCACAGCACGGACGAGACATTCAGACGCCGAATCATTCCGGCACGCATCTGGGACCTTGAGCAGATTTCTCACTTTGGAAATAGGTGGTATGTGGATGGGGATCGCAGAATCACACTGAACTTTGCCCTGGGCGTGGATTTCCCCTTTGACATCGATGTCCTCTCCTCGCTTTTTGACCCAGAGAGGTTTCTCATCAAAATAACCCCGATTAATCCCACGTGGAAAAAGGCGAAGATGAGGCTCAGATCCCTCTACCCGCTTCCCGATACTGGGTTTCTCAAAAAACTAATGCGGTTGAGGTCTCGAGGGTTCACAGTTATCGAGAGCCTGGGCAATCTTATAGAAAACTCAATTGGAACAAACTGCGGACAGTATCTCAACAGGTCGGCGCCTGCATATTCGGGAGACGCAAGCAATCTAGCCTACAGCTTTCCACAAGATTAGAGAGGAAGCACTGCGGGAGATGAGCGAGAAGGACATGAAACCCGGTAGGTCACGATCACCACTACTTGTACAAAGGCTGAAGTTCAGGAATTTCCAGCGCAGAACAGGAAGGGGCCTCCTTCGACTTGCCAGGAGAGCAAGACTAAGCGAATACACGATCCTCATTACCCTGGCAGCATCGATAGGAGCTCTCGCAGGTCTCTTCAACGTCCTCATCAGGAAGTCGGTTGGTCTGTCACGGATCTTTTTCTTCGACCTGATCGGCTCCCACCTCGGCCTGGAAGGAAGATTCCCGATACTCCTTCCCCTCATCCCGATTTCTGGTGCACTCCTGCTCGTTGTCATCTACGCTCTCTTCCCGAGAGAGAAAGGGGGCTACGGATTTCCGGCATTTCTCGAAAGGGTGAATCTAAGGGGTGCGGTGATACGGGGCGGAGTCATAATCAGCAAGCTCGTCACGTCCGCGATTACAATCGGTTCAGGAGGTTCCGCCGGCTGGGAGGGCCCAGTCGCACAGATCGGTGGCGCTGTCGGTTCCTCGGTAGGTCGTACATTCAAGATGTCGAGTGAGCGGCTCAAGGTACTCGTCGCATGCGGTTCTGCTGGTGCGATAGCGGCGAATTTCAATGCCCCGATAGCCGGCGTGCTCTTCGCAGAGGAGCTAATCCTGCGAGGTGCTTTCCGCCTCAGCTCCTTTAACCTGATCATCATATCTGCGGGAATAGCCACCGTCATATCGAGAGCGTTCTTCGGGCTAGAACATGTGATTAACATACCTCACTATACTCTCGCCCATTTCTCCGAGATACCGCTATATGCGATCATGGGAATAATCATCGGATTAGTCTCGGTTTGTTATATAAGGATTTTCTATCTCTTCCAGAACGTGTTTTTAACAATGAAACTGAACAGACTGCTCAAACCAATAACAGGCGCCGCCATAGTTGGTGGACTCGCAATTTTCTTCCCGCAAATCCTCGGGGACGGCTATGAACACCTGGGGGAGGTATTCCGAGGCGAATTCGGCCTGGCGTTTCTGGCCCTCCTCATCCCGATCAAGATCCTCGCAACGAGCATCACCCTGGGCTCAGGAGGATCTGGAGGTGTGTTCGGCCCCGCGCTGTTCATAGGCACTATTGTGGGGGCCGCCTTTGGAGGAGTGTTAAACTGGTTGATGCCCCAGCTTGCCACTCACCCGGGTTCCTACGCACTCGTAGGCATGGGAGCCCTCCTCGCCGCCTCGACCCATGCGCCACTGACCGCAATTTTTCTGCTCTTCGAAATGTCCGGCAGCTATCAGATAGTGCTTCCCATCATATTCGCAAGCATCATAGGACTCATAGTGTCCAGAAAAGTTGTTGTGGAATCAATTGACACCATGGAACTGGCCAGAAGAGACGTCCACCTCCAGGATGGAAGAGAAGCGACGATCATGGACTCGCTCCGGGTAGCAGATGTGATGAGACGGGAAATTGAGACCGTAAGAGAGAACATGCCGCTCAAGCAGTTTCTCGCCAAGCTCACGACATCGGAGAAGGATTACTTCCCGGTTACCAATGCCGATGGAGAACTCGTCGGCATTATCGGGGCGCAGGATGTGAGGTCGATCCTATTCGAGGAACAGATCAGGGATATTATAGTCGTACACGATATCGCAGCGGAGAAGGTTATCACCGTGACGCCTCTGGATTCTTTTCGAACCGCACTCGACAGGTTCAATTTAACCGACGTTGACGAACTGCCGGTGGTAGATCCAGGCAATGAGAAGAAGCTCATCGGGACGGTCACCAGAAGCAACCTCCTCGCCCATTACAATAGAAAGCTGCTCCAGGCCGAGCTCGAGATGGCTGATTAAGGGGCTCCCTTGACACTAAAGCCCTTCGTCAGACCCCGGGTCGACCATGAATCGATCGAAGAACTTATCGCCAACATCCCCGATTGACCCGACTCGACATCTCAACTATATTAAATTCATCCCTATAAAAATCAGCTGTGGAGTGTGTGTAAGCCACAGGATAAGCGACGGGGGAAATCCAGTTGATACCACTTAGGGACACAATACCATCGAGAACATTCCCGATTGTGACTATCTCTCTGATAATCATTAATGCATTAGCATTTCTCCACGAGCTCTCGCTCGGTAGTCGAATCGGAGAATTCATGAACATATACGCAGTTGTACCAGCGAAATCCTTCTATCTAATAAAACATGGACCGCTCGCGCCTGCAGTTCTGCCGTATTTTACTTCCATGTTTCTTCACGCAGGATGGTGGCACCTTCTCGGCAACATGCTTTATCTATGGATATTCGGTGATAATGTGGAAGACACCATGGGTCATGGAAGATTTTTTATTTTCTATCTTCTGTGCGGCATGGGTTCGAGCATCGCGCATTCCGTGACCAACTCTTCATCCACAGTGCCTGCGCTAGGAGCAAGCGGAGCTATTGCTGGCGTCCTGGGAGCATACATTCTGCTGTTTCCAAATTCCAGAGTGGTCACGGTCGTGCCAATTTTCTTCTTCCTGCACTTCATCGAGGTTCCCGCATTTCTTTTTCTCGGTTTCTGGTTCCTGCTGCAGCTCATGAGCGGTCTGGCCTCGCTCGGCGTTGTGACTGTGAGCGGCGGGATAGCCTGGTGGGCACACATCGGTGGGTTCCTGTTCGGGATCTTGCTCCTGCCTTTCTTCAGAAGAAAAAGGAGCAGGGCTCAGCTGCTCTATTTATGACGAATCGCCGCTTCCCACGCCTAACTCAGGCGAGGGATGCCATCTCAGGGCTCAGCTTACTCTGGAGTTCCCTCACGATGCTGTAAGCGATGATCTCTTTCTCCTCATCATGATAGATCATCTGTCTCCTCATGAGCTCATCCAGATCCACCTTCGAGGCATCCCGATCCGGACCTGCATGGCATGCGAATTCCGATTTGGTTTTGCCTTGCTCACCCCTCTCAGCACACCTGCATCCCCCGCACATCGCAGTGCCATCGAGCATTAGAGGATTCAAGCTTACGATTGTCTCGATTCCCTCTCCTACGGTTAGCTTGGAACTCTCGCGCATCATAATAGCCGGTCCGATGATGACCGAAAAGCTCACCTTCTCTTTGCCCAGGAAATGTCGC
>JBHIFB010000053.1:0-19268 GCA_046760905.1 Candidatus Glassiibacteriota bacterium
AGTATGCAAAAGAGTCGGATGCCGGCCGTATGCTCATGTATAATTATCCCGCAAGCATACAGATGATGATGGAATCCATAAACAGGTATATCCCACAATACAGGTTGAGGCTGTTTTCCTGGTACCAAAAACACTCGGCGAAGCTACTGAGAGAAAAGTTCAGGGATAAGATGAATTGCATGTGGTGTCAGCTCAAAGACGTGAAAGAGATCCAGGATTGGTGTATCAGGCAGGGCTACGAGTGTGATGAGCTCTGACTGGGAGTGGTTTGAACGCGCAAAGGGAGGCGACGAATCGGCGTGGCGGGAGCTGGTCGGCAGGTACGCACCCGGGCTCACAAGAATGACATTTCTCATCACGTGTTCTATGGCTACCGCCCAGGATCTTGTTCAGGAGACCTTTCTGGAATTGTTCCGGAAAGGTCCCAGGCACAAACGCGGTAGCTTCAAAGCTTACCTGACGACTATCGCCTACCATCTTGCGCTGAAAGAGAAGAAACGGCTGTGGCTGAAGCCGGGGCACTCACTTGATCATGTGAATACAGCAGATCGGGCCACAACTCCCCTCGATGGGGTGCTGTCGAAGGAACGTGACCGGGTCATTGCCGAGGTTATCATGTCGCTCGATAGTCATCACAGAGACATTCTCATCATGCGCTTCTACGGAGATCAAACTTACGAGGAAATTGCCCAGAAGACCGATTTGCCGATTGGAACAGTAAAATCGCGCCTGTTCTATGCAGTGAAATACTGCCGTGAGCGATTGCGCGGGAAAGGAATCCTGGAATGAATCACCTGGATGAGGACAATCTTCTTAGGAGAGTTTTAGAGCTTCTGGAGGAAGATGAGCTTACCGAACAGGACAGACATCTTACCGGCTGTTCTCATTGTCAGGCCAGGCTTGACAGGATGAAACAGGAGACAGAGCTCATCGGGAGCATCGAACCCGGATTCGATAAGCCGGTAATACCTTTGCCGAAGTCTCGCAAGATCCCTTTTTCGAGGTTGGTTAAGATTGCAGCATTGCTCATAATCGGGTTCGTAGCCGGCTACAGTGTCTCCGGCTATAGACGTAGCACAATTATCACAGTCATCCCTCACCATGTCAGCTACACTCCAGAGTCACAGCCGTTGACTGGATTCACCGTATGCGAGTAGGGTGAGAAAACGGCGGGTTGGGAAAAAACCTGTCGCAGGCAAAGGTCCGGCCGCGAAGATTGTCTCAAGCTAATTACGCGGAAACTTTTCTTCTTCTAAACCGTAGAATATATGAACAATCTTGCCGAATAACCCGTTATCACGAAGCGGACATTCAGCATGTTACAAGCCGCCGTCTGGGCGCTTTATATCCATGCTAAAGTGTGAAAAATGAGCTGGAAGTACATATCAATCAAATACTTGACCCCTTCATTCATCTTTCATATTATCAGTCAAACTATTATTATGAATTGTCAGGATTTAAGTTCATCAGCGAGGAAAAATCACGGAGAAGGGAGATCTGCGATGAGTAAGAGCTTCTTGAAGACACATCTTTTAATTGAGATATCAGCCGTCTTAATAGCCGCACTTCTTACGATGAATCTATACCGGATGAGCTCGGCATCGGAGATGAGACCTCTGATGCGCTTCCCCGATGTTTGTGATGACATAATTGTATTCGTCTATGGCGAGGATATATGGTCGGTTCCCGCAGAAGGTGGTGTTGCAACACGGTTGACCATCCATGATGGAGCAGAGCGGTTCCCGAAATTTTCTCCGGATGGGACAATGATCGCTTTCACAGGGGAGTATGACGGTAACACCGATGTCTATGTGATGAATGTACACGGCGGGGACATAACCCGTGTGACTTACAATCCCAGCTATGACGAGGTGGTCGGCTGGCATCCCACGAGCAATAAGATACTTTTCCGCTCATTCCGACACAGCTACCAGAGTTTCAGCCGCCTGTTTCTCATCTCACCGGACGGAAAAGATCTCGAGGAGTTGATTCTTCACGAAGCCTCCCAGGGTAGCTTCTCGCCGGACGGTAACCAGATAGCATACAACCGGGTTTCCAGGGAGAACAGGACATGGAAGCGCTATCAGGGCGGTACGGCCCAGGATATCTACCTCTTCGACTTCGTCCATATGAAGGATCGCAGGCTCACGGACTTCCCTGGCACAGACCGGATACCGATGTGGATCGGTAACAAGATATACTTCAGCTCTGACCGTGATCGCACCTTGAACATCTATGCCTATGACGTGGAGACAGAAGAAATCGAACAGATCACCCACCACACGGAATACGATGTTCGCCGCCCCAGCATGGGTGGTGATATGATCGTCTACGAGCTTGGCGGGTCGCTCTGGCTGCTCGATACCAGCACCAATGAGACAAAACAGGTCCCGGTAGAGATACAAACAGACGCCCCCGAATTGCGCCCCTACATCAAGAAGGTGGATGAGTTCATCACCGACATCGATTGCTCACCCGGCGGCGAGCGGGCTCTCGTCGTGGCCAGGGGAGAAGTGTTCACCGTTCCGAAGGAGGAGGGGCCGATTCGCAATCTCAGCCAGGACTGCGCTAGCCGGGAAAAGGACGCAGTCTGGTCTCCTGATGGGAAACAGATCGCCTACCTCTCAGACAAGAGCGGCGAGTACGAGATCTATCTGGTGGATCCCAAAGGTGATGAAGAAGCCATCCGGCTCACCCACCACGAGAATGGCTATCGCCACACTCTCCGCTGGTCACCAGATAGTAAGAAAATCGCCTTCGCCGACCAGACGCTTCGCTGTTACTACCTCGATGTGGAGACGAAGAAGATCACCGAGGTGGACAAGGCCTATTACGAAAACATTGATGTGTCTCTGGATCTAAAACCCATATCCGATTTCTCCTGGTCACCCGACAGCCGCTACCTCGCCTATTCGAAGATGGGCGCAGACCTCGTCTACAAGGTCTACATCTACTCCCTCGATACAGGAGAGACCCGCTGCGTGAGCAACGGCTTATTCAACGACTTCGGTCCGGTATTCTCAAGTGACGGAGAGCATCTTTTCTTCGTATCCAACCGCCGCTTCGATCCAACGTTTTGCGATTTCGAATGGGAAATGGTTTATAAGAAAGTAGCAGGAATTTACTGCCTGACTTTGCAAAAGGAAGGCGAACCGCTTCTACCATTCGAAAGCGATGAGGCAGAGGTTGACGAAGGGAATGGTGAGAAGAAGAAGGAAGAGGAGGATGAGGAGGAGGAAAAACCCTTGAAGGTGAAGATAGATTTCGATGGCATCGCAGAAAGGATAGAAGCCCTCCCCCTGGATCGAGGGAATTACAGGAATCTGGCAGTGAATGAATCTTCGATCTTCTATCTGAACAAGGACGAAGGGGATTTCAACCGTTTCGAATTCCGCAAGGTTGGACCACGTGACCTCTACAGATTCTCTTTCGAGGACAGGGAGGAGAAAACTGTCATAAAGGGTATTGACGAATACAAGCTCTCGGCCGACGGTTCGAGCATCGTCTACAAGAAGGACAATTCAATCGGCATAATCGACGCGAGCGCGGAAGATTCAGAGGGAAAGAGCCTGGACCTCTCCGACTTGAAGATGCTGCTCGATCCACTGGCGGAGTGGACTCAGATATATAACGAAGCCTGGCGCATGGAACGCGATTTCTACTATGAGCCGAACATGCACGGGGTCGACTGGGAAGCGATGAAGGAGAAATACGGGCGATTGATGCCGTATGCATCGTGCCGCCAGGACATTCGATTCATCATTGGTGAGCTCATCGGGGAACTCAGCACCTCCCACACTTATGTATTCGGCGGAGACAGAAAGCGTGAGGCGGAGCGGGTAAATGTCGGCATGCTGGGAGTCGACTGGGAAATCGATAAGGCGAGCAACCGGTACCGCATCAAGAAGATCTACCGGGTGCCAGACTGGACTCGTGAGGTGGTTCCACCGCTTGTCAGACCGGGAATCGATGTGAAGGAAGGGGATTACCTCCTTGAGGTTAACGGGCGAGAGGTTACTGCCGATTTGAACATCTATAGCTACTTCGTCGACCTCGCAGACAAGCAGGTTACACTTCTCGTAAACGGGAAACCAACTAAAAAAGGGGCGAGTGAGATAACTGTCAAACCGCTTTCTAGCGAGTTCACACTCAGGTATCTCGACTGGGTGGAGCACAACCGCCTGCTGGTGGAGGAGGCTTCCGGCGGCAAGATCGGTTACATCCACCTGCCTGACACGTATACGGGTTCGGCACGGGAATTCCCCAAGTACTTCTATTCCCAGACACGCAAGCAGGGGCTGATCATCGACGGTCGCTTTAACGGCGGTGGCCTCGATCCTGCAATCTTCCTCCAGCGGCTTAACAAAAAGGTCCTCGCTTACTGGACACGCAGGTACTCACACGATCAGACGGATCCGGCTGTCGTGACACGTGCGCACATGGTCATGCTGACGAACAAGATGGCGGGATCAGGGGGAGACATGCTCCCCATGGAATTCCAGATGCTCGGGATGGGACCCGTGATCGGAACGCGTACATGGGGAGGTCTGGTCGGCTTATCCATGTGGATCCCCCTCATCGACGGTGGGGGTCTCTCAGCGCCAGACTACCGGATATATGACTCACAGGGGAAATGGATCGTCGAGAACGAAGGTGTCCAACCCGATATAGTGGTCGACCTCGATCCGGTTGAAATGTCACGAGGTCACGACGCGCAGCTTGAAAAGGCAATCGAGGTTCTCATGAAAAAAATCGAGGAGGACCCGAGGCCATGGCCCGAGCACGAACCTTTCAAAGTGGAAAGGTAAATTAAAAAACGATACAGACCTCAGCACCACCCTAGTAGTTAATGTCATAATGTCCGCCATAAGACACACGATGGCTGATGTTTACTACCGCTTTTCTCCTGGGAAATGTCAAGACGAGGGAGGAGAGGGCTGCAACGGGCTTTTTCAGCTGGAGTAACTATATCTTCTTGGCTTGATTATTATCGATTTAATTAACCTGCTCCACCGCCGGAGCATCTTCACACGGACTGTCCGGAATCGGATACGAGTAGTACACCACACAGGCTGCATCTGGAAGGATCACGGCTCTGGCACGAAGCATCCTATCCGCGTAGTTGACGTTAGGACCGCTTCGGGAAGCCGGATCCACAAACCAGTAGAAGAATGTTTGCCATCCAGGGGATAATTTACCTGCCGCCTGATCCTTGAACAACAGAAGCTGTGATTCAATGAAATCGTGAGACCGTTCGATCCAAGCGGATCGCCTTTCTTCGATAATCGCCCGGATGGGCTTGAGATACTCGGGCAGTTCCCTCAGAGGAGGATCGACCTCGCACACCCTCTCAACCAGCTCTTCCCGCAGCAGTCGCGTCCTGAGCAGCTGTGCCCATTGTTTAGCCTCAGACTCTGATATCTCTTCCGCCTCTTTGTCCAATTCTGCCGCCTGCTGGATCATTCGCCACTCGGGTAAAGGATCCAGCCATATGCGATCGATAAACACAACAGTACCGTTATAGTTGTCCAAATAAGACTTTCGCACAGGTGCTATGCTCTGCACTGGAAGACCAGTATAATACTGCAGTACAAGGTGATTATTCGGCCAAGTATATAACCTTGTTGATGGTTCGAAATCCTGATCTCGTAAATACTGAATCAACGGCTGCAGTCCCTTCGAGCTGCCCTTCGTGATCCCTCTCGGACCTATACACATCCCCGTGGCGGCAAGGAAGACAATGATGATGGTGGGAGGTAAAAGCAATGCCTTTCGGGGTTCGAGAACGGAGCATGCGTCTGTGAGCACAATCGATGATAGGAGGATTCCCGGCACTACATTGAGCAATGATATTCGCCTGGGAAATAAGCTTGTGGCTGGATTAAACAGCATGAACAGAACAAACCCTATTAACATCCAAATCAACAGCATGCTATATGCGGTGCGGTGACGAATAAATGGTTCAAAAAACCGTTGTGGCAGCCGATTGTGAAAGGCTGTAATGACAAACGCGAACAGCAAAAGTGTGCCGAATAAGAATAGCATGCCCAGCCGGTCGCCAATCACGAGCCACAAGTATGTCGGAAAATCCAGAAACTCCCAGACACTGGGAATCTTCCCCAGTGTATGCAGGAAACCAGTGAGTAAGATCCACGGCACTGCGCCCGCAAAGAGGATTAGAGCCGTCGTCAACACCTTGCGAAACAAATGCTGATGTCCACGCATCATTATCAGCGATAGTATCAGAATCCCAACCATAATCGAGCTCGCGAGAATTTGCGTATGGAACAGGAGCACGAGGAGAATGCCACAAAGCAAGAAATCCCGCCACTTCCCTCTCTGGATTATACGCCATATCATGATCCCACATGCAGTTATAAGCATCAATGTGGCCGCATAGTAACGAGCCTGGAATCCGAACCAGACACTGATGTGGGCGAACGAACCGGCCAATAGCGCCGACCAACCTGCTGCTGAACCGCCCATTTCACGACCGAGCTGGAACAACAACAACAAGAATAACAAGCTAAAGAGTACGGCTGGTAATCTAGGCACGATAGTTCTCAACACTATATCCTCGTCACTGTGGAGGACTGAGAATTCAGGTAACGGTTCGTCTGGACGAATATCGAACAAAGCGAGAGATGCGGCTATAGTATAGAGTGGAAACCAGCCGTGGTAGATAGCCATTCCGCGGTCAGAGTAATTGATGTCTTTGAATTCGTATTCATCGCTTTCGGGCCACTCCTCTATTGGAAAATTCTCATAGAGCGGCAGCCCAAGATAATGGTCAGTCGGGACGCCGTGCTTAAGGATCGTAAGTGCATTGACGGCCGACTCCGCCTCGTCGATCCAAAGCGGGCGGCTTCCAATAATTACCACGCGAACCCACATTCCGGCAGCGAGCACAACAACCAGTATGATCCCCCCCAACCAGTGAGACCGCCAACTCATTTCAAATATACGGGAGAAATGCCTTATACGTGTATTCGTTTGGGAACCTTTCTTCCTGTTTGAGAATGGCTTTCTCAATTTTCTGTTTGATGGGAAAGCATAGAATTGGCTCACGAGCATTCCCTGAGGTGGCCGCCATGAGACGGGTAACAGAAGTTCAGCCGGAAAAAAGCAATTTTTCGATACTAATCCCCGGATACTATCGAAATTTCACAGCGATCCTCATCCACATATGTTCCTGTCTCAGAGCTCGTAAGCACTGTTTTCAGGATGCACGAAAACCCATCACTAAGGCCGTATGGCACATCGAGTCGCATGGTACCGTCCAGACAAGATCCTGCCGGGATTGGCACACCGGATGGAGGAATGGGACCTCTCAGAAGATACTCGGACCCGTTCTGAAGCCTCGCTATGAGCTCGACCTGCACGGGAAACGAATCATCCTGGAGCATGTTTTCTGCAATCAGTATCAGTTCCAGGACATCCCCGGGAGACAGGATCACGTCATTCGGTGAACACGAGATGGAGATGAAAGGGAAATGCCAGGACCCCATGTCGGACCTGGTCCCATCAGGGTCCTGCTCAGCCGGATTCCCGGCGTCTATACAGGGTGAATTCTCGCTAAGGCCGAAGTCGAATCCCACCGGATTTACAAGAAGCGGATCCACATTGATCTCACCGGTTCCAGGCGATGGGGAGAAACTCTCCCAGGTATCACCACCTCAGCCGACGCAAAATGCCATGTAATTCCCTCCGAGGTTGTTCCATACATCGTTGTACTGTATCACAGGCAGCAAGTCCTCATCTACAGCGATCCCCATCCCGGAGTTATTGGCGATGATGTTGTTTTCGATAGTGACCTGCGCGAGCACGGCTCTGACCCCATCCACTCCACCGTAAATCGTGTTCCCTCTGATCAGACCATCAGCACCATCCTGGTAGTGAAGGGTGTAATGCCCACCATACAGTACACAGTCGCTGATATCGAGGGAAGAACCGCTCATCACAAGTATGTCGGTGTTCAGAAGAGAGCATACGGCATCGTTCCCACGGATACAGCAGCTCACTCCGCTCGGGATTGTGAGAGGACCTATGTAGACCTCCCCTCTCTCGAGAATCATCAGCTTATCATAACCATCTCCTGGTCCCGCACTGTGATACACTGATTGAAGGAGTGTAGAACAGTACAGATTCCCTGTTCCCAGTAGGAGAAAGAGTGATGCGAGAATGCCCGGAAGCATGGTGACAGAATGATGACGCATGTAATTCATCCTTGACCTCCTGGTACAGAGTTTGCGTACTGCAAGAATACGGAAATCCCTCGAGACGAAGACATGATAATGGAATCTCCTACGGTTTGACCAAGCCTGGTATTCATAAAGTTAACTATATCATATACCTATGATCATGTCAACTCGATAAGCCTGAATTGGGTATGGTCTTAAACCAGCTCGATGACCTGCCACTCCCCGCAAAAGTAGAACCCGCCCGATCAAGTTACCAGTTGCATGAGGAGCGAATCTGGTAAGGATTGGGCACCGGTCTCGGCTAATGTCGGTCCCTGAATATCAAGAGGTCTCTGAAAAAGTCTTTCAGAGACCTAATCAAATGTGATTGACATACCTGCTGTCTTCTGCTATAATGTCAACCGAATAAGATTTCAATCCAACCTGTCCTGATAGAGGGGAGAATCATGCGTTTAATTACGACAGCTGTAATCCTGGCAGCCCTCACCTGCCTCTTCATCGAGTTTGCACGATCGGCAAACAAGCACGCGGTGAGATTCAAGCCGCCTCACATCCTCGAATATGTTGAAAGCTCCGGGGGACTCTCTGACCCACAATGGGAGGGGGGGAGAACCGAGCTCGAGATGGCTGATGTGGATGATGACGGGAACGTTGATATTATCTCGATCGGTGATCACGGCTCTCCATACATCAACACGAACGAACACGGCATAATGGTCTATTTCGGGGATGGAGCCGGCTCATGGGAAGTATTCATGAACGGCAATTTTGGATATGGCGGAGTGGCCCTGGGCGATGTGAACAACGATGGTTACATGGATGCGGGATATGCGATGCATCATAATTATTCCTCGAACGACTTCGGGGATCAGCTCATCGAAGTGGCACTCGGCGATGGGACCGGTCAGAACTGGACACCCTGGGACGATGGTCTCGCAACCAACGGAGAATCATGGGGAATGTTCGGCACCGATTTCGCCGATGTCGACAACGATGGGGATCTTGATATCGCCTCGAACTCCTTCGGCGCCGGCTCTGGAGTCCACGTCTACCTCAACCAGGGGGACGGCAGCTGGGTCCAGAGCTTCGGATTCCTAGGTGGTAACTCTACCATGGATCTCGTCTTCGGCGATGTGAACGCTGACGGCAACGCCGATTTTGCCGTTGCCCACGAAGACGGAATGGTATACATCGGGGACGGCAGCGGGGGATTCACCCTTGCCGATGGCAACCTGCCGCCACCAGGCTGGGTCGGCCATTATGGACCGGATCTGGGGGATATTAACAACGATGGATACCAGGATGTTTCATTCGTGAACGAGGATGGCGGAGTCGAGGTCTGGGCATGGGCCGGATCCGACACCTGGACGGATGTATCGGACGGCCTTCCATCAGCCGGAACATACGAACTTTCCCAGCTCTGCGATATGGATGTGAATGGCACTGTTGACCTTGTCGCAGCCGGTGAGAGAGTTGTCACCGTCTGGAAGGGGGACGGAACCGGGAACTGGAATGAAGCGGCCGAGTTCATGATATCGGGCTCTCCGGGTTACTTCAACGCCTTCAGAGTCGGAGCCGATGCCGATAACAACGGTTACCCTGATATGGTTCTTCTTGACGAGGAAGGTCCCTGGTATAACCGGATAAATCATCTCAGGTTCTACAAGGAATCTTCGATACCTGGCACTCTTTCCATACGGGTTACCTCGCCCAGGGGGTATGAAACACTGAAGATCGGTTCGGTCAGGTTTATCAGCTGGACCAGCGGTGTTCCCGGAGGTGGGGATTCTTCGGTGGATCTTGAGTTCTCTGAGGACGGTCCCACAGGACCCTGGACTCCTGTCGCAGCTGATCTGCCGAATAACGGGAGATTTCAGTGGACGGTGACAGCGGATTCGACATCCACTGATTGTTACATCAGGGCGACTGTCACAAGCGGGGAAGAAAGTCGAACCTCGGTGACCACCCTTCCGTTTCAAGTAATAGAATAGAAAGGTGAATCAGGATCCCGTGTTCTGATTCCAGAATCTCTGGAAGGCATTTTCCCAGTGCCTCTCCTCGGCAAGCCTTCTTGATTCAGCCGACATTCGATTCCTGAGGGACGGGGATTTCAGGATCTCCTGGATGGCCTGGGCGAAGGCGTCGGCGTTCATAGAGGGTGTTACGATCCCGCTCACATCCGGCTTTATAACCTCCTGTGCGCCTCCCGCATCAGTGACCACCGCCATGCATTTACCTTGAAGGGGAGATGGATGTGAGGATCAGCGTGCCTGATGACACTTTGTCTGACAGCGGAACTTCTGGGACGCAGCATGTGATGATCATCACGCAAATAGATCGCTGTATCGCCCGTTATCGTGACACCTGAACTTGAAAGGATAATTTAAACCATTAATGTATCTTTACACCTACCTCGAAAGAAGCACCTCCATCTCTATTGTATTAGTTTGGAAATTACATAAGAGTTGGTATCTTTGTGTCTTGATCATCTTGACAAATCCCTGGTCCCAGAATAAGTTTAAAAAAATTTAAATCGGGCGTGCGTTTTTCATTTTGAATTATCGTCTGTGTACCGTATTCATAAGACCAGAATCTACTATGCGTAGATACTGTCCCGAGAACAGGAAATTTATACTACCAATCAGTCTGGATTAAATTGAAAAAAGGGGAGCTATGCTATGAAATGGCTGCTTTGCATCGGTTTGTTTAGTTTGTTCTTTCTCATGGTCACATCGACTGCCAGGACAGGAGATGTCGAGGCGGGAAAAGCAAAATCAACCAGCTGCGTGGCCTGTCACGGCAAGAGCGGAATCTCTAAAATGTCCTCATCTCCCAATCTGGCAGGTCAGCAGGAACAATATCTTGTCAGTGCCATGAAAAGCTACCGTGACAGTACTCGTGAAAATTCAATAATGACGCCTTTGATGCAGTCGTTGTCAGATGAAGACATCGAAAACATCGCAAGTTATTACGCCAGTCTCAGCTGCAAGTAATTGGAAGATCCCTCGATGCCTCTCTAAAGGCAGTATCGATCGGGACCTGAAAAGACAAGAAACACCCTGATCCTTAAAGGATTTGAAAGGAGGTAAAACGAGGTCAGGCGGATCGCAGTCGGATAAGGAATGGATCTCTGTCCGACAGGAACCTGAAGGAGGGAAGTCATGAAACGGATTTTCAAGAGACTCGTGATCACTCTGTTTGTCTTCATTGTTGGTTACATTCTGGTTCAAAGCGAGGCTCAGGCCACCTCGGGTTTCGCTCGAAAATACGGTCTCTCCTGCAATACCTGCCACAGTGTCAGCTTTCCCCGACTCAACTTCTACGGGGAGAAATTCATGCGGAACGGCTTCCAGCTTCCTGACACCCAGGATGGTTCCACAACAGGTAAAAAGGTGATCTCTGATGACCTTACTCTGGACGATAAGCTTGGAGACTATGTAGGTGTTAGGGGTAAAATCAGGATCTTCGAAAACCAGGAGAATGATTCAAATGGTAATCCGATAGCCTCAACTGTGGGCAGCACAATTTTCGGTGCTTTCTTCGCCTCCGGAACAATTGCCGAAAACATGCCGTTCTGGATGGAATTCGAGACCAACACAGGCAATGGTGAAACCGAGCTCCACAATTACTTCGTGGGCTGGACTAATGTCAACGGCACCAGCATGGCCAACTTCAGGGTCGGGGGTTTCACTCCCACCGAATGGACATCATTTTCCGACCAGAAGCGAGCTCTGGATGGTCCCAACTCCCACCCGGGAGCATTCCGACCAAGTAAATTTTCAAAGACCGGTACCAATCCCTACAACCTCCGTACTACCACCGCTATCGAATATTATGGTTACAGAGGTCCGGGTTTCTGGGCGGTGGGAATAGCCGACGAAATGGGAGGAAATTACCACGCAAGTTCATCAGCTAACACTTACAAGGATTTCTATCTGGTTCTGCGAGGTGAGGTTCCCGAAGGAGAGGCCGCCGGCAGTTCCGTCTCATTCCTAGTCTATCGGGCCAACAACGGAGCTCCAACCGACGGGACCTCCGACGGAGAGTACACTGTCTTCGACATATCGGGCAATCTGCGCATGGGACCGTTGGACGTTTTTGGTGCTTATGTCTGGGACAGTGACCGCGTGATAGGTACGGGGACCAGTGATAACAAAGGCATCTCCGTCGAGGGTGACTTTGAGATAATGCCTGGCTGCCTCGGGATCCTGAGATACGATACTTTCGACGATGGTTCGGTCACGAGCGGGGATTCGAGAACGACTGCGGTGACTCCGGCATTCGTCTACGCTCCGAGACAGAACCTGAAGGTGACGGCATCCTACACCATTGACATTTCCGACGACACAGCCGGGGATTTCGGGGAAAGGAACAATATATTCGACGTTGAAACTCAGTTCATGTTCTGATTTTCAGATTATACCTCATGAGCTCATTGCTCATCTAATCACACAAGTACCTGACGACGGAGAGCATACAACACGATATGCTGGACTCCATCCGAATCGTACACGCGGGATGAGGTGAAAGATGTCGACAGCCTTTGCCGTCGATACCAAAATCAGCCCTTCAGCCCTCACTCCTTCACATGGCAAGGGCGTTCGAATTACCTTAGCCAATAAGAGTTCAGCTAAATTGTTCGTTGACGGACAATGATCACTGTCAGGATCCCGTGTTCTGATTCCAGAATCTCTGGAAGGCATTTTCCCAGTGCCTCTCCTCGGCAAGCCTTCTTGATTCAGCCGACATTCGATTCCTGAGGGACGGGGATTTCAGGATCTCCTGGATGGCCTGGGCGAAGGCGTCGGCGTTCATAGAGGGTGTTACGATCCCGCTCACATCCGGCTTTATAACCTCCTGTGCGCCTCCCGCATCAGTGACCACCGCCGGAAGCCCCGAGGCCTGTGCCTCAAGAACCGCATTCCCGTATGTGTCTGTAGTGCTAGGGAAGACGAATATGTCCGAGGAGGCGTAGGCGCTTGTGAGATCATCTCCTTCGAGTGCTCCTGTGAAAAGGACGCTCTCTCCTTCAAGGATGGTCTCGAGCTCTTCTCTATAAGGCCCTTCCCCCACAACAACGAGCAGGATATCATCGCGGTCCTTGGCCAGTTTCTTATATGAACGGGCAAGAATGTCAAGGTTCTTCTCTTTCACAACCCTTCCAACATAGAGAAGCTTTATCTCGTTGTCACAGTTCCATCTGTGCCAGAAGGAAATGTCCCTGTTCTTCGGTGTGAAGGCGTCGATGTCGACCGCTTTCGGAAAAATCCGCATCTTTTTCGGTTCGAAGCCGTGTTCTATCAGGTACGACCTGTAATAATCGGAAGCGATGTATATCGTGTCCATGCTGTTGTAGAACCAGGATATATATCGCCATGCGATCTTTTCGAACGTCTCGTTCTCCGTATGGATTTTCACGTACAACGGAATGTCCGTGTGGAAGATGCCCGATGTTTTGATATCCAGAACCTTGCTTGCAAGGAGTGCGGAAAGCCCGACCGGCCCGGGGGTGCTGATTACGAGCCTTGTGAAACCTTCTACCTCGCAGTGCCTCATTATCTCTAGCCAGGATGGAAATGGTATCTTCTGATATTCGCTTCCCGGTATGCTGAACGTCCCGAGAGGCGGGAAATTCCTGTGGTTTACATCCAAATCTAAACTCCCCTCGCAGGAACAGACCACCTGAATTTCTTTCCCGAACTCCATAGCCTCCTTCGCCATGCGCTTAATCGTGACCGTAACGCCATTCAACTCACTGAATGTGTCGGTGAACCAGCCGATTTTATCCTCCCTGTGCTCCCAGTCGATGTTGAAATTCTCCGCGATGTTTCTCAGCAGGTCCCTGTCTTTATTCTGATGGGAAGAAGCGATCATATAGGGAACCAGCAAGGTGAAAAGAGAAGACATGGAACCCACAGCACTGATACTCTCGCTCAGATGACCCATAAGGAATTTGTAACCGAAGTCATGAAGCAGACGCTGGAACAGGTTGTTCGAGAGCCTTGTCACGGTGTCGAATACTCGATCGTTTAGTTCTGAGAATTCATCGTTTCCCCTCAATTTTGGCGGCTTATTCCAGATTTCTCCATAAAGGTCTTTCACATCCGAGATAGAAAGCAATGTGTCGTCCTCTCTACCTTTCTTCCCCTTAAGCCCCACTTTCGAGGCGATGAATCTCGCCCCGTCTTTCAGGGAAAACCTCACGGCATCCTCGCCGAGGATCTTTCTGGTTATATAGCCTGCGGTGAGAAGCTCAGAGCTCTTCGGTGTATTTTTGAACACCTTGTCCTTCAGGAAGTGGTAACAGCCATGATAGATACTGTGAGCCAGGCTCGTTGAAGTTCCATCCACCCCCCCAACTTTTACTGAGTAACGAGTGAGCCCCTTCAGGAAACTTTCCGCATCAGAGGCTCCCTCCACAGAAGTCCAGGTCGAACCAAGGAGGAGCCCCGTGTGATCATCGGATCCTCCGGTTATTCCCCTCCTCCAGGGCCTCTTTCCCACGGGTGTAATTTCATGCTTCTCGGCGAGCTGCTCCATTAACTCCGTTGTCATCCCCTCCAGGAGGAGGGATATCAGCCGGTTGAATGTTCTGGCTCTCCCTCCGTTTATCTGTTCGAAGTTCTCGAAAAGAAGCAGAAGTCTCTCAATATGGGAAGCATCGAGTATCCCGTTCAACCTGAAAAGCGGGTGTGCTACCGAGTGGGCGATTGAGTTTATGTATAGATAGTAACTCAGCTCGTATATGTTCTCCTTCAACTTGAGAAGATCTCTGTGTATGTCCTCATTTATGTTGAAAACTAGTATGTGGACCTTGCAGCCATCTTCCGGGAAGAAACAGCTTAGCTCTTCGCTTATGAATACATCCCTGTTGTGTGCGATCTGGAGCACACCTTCTATAGTGTCATGGTCGGTGATTGTGACAAGATCCATTCCTCTCGACTTCAATCGAGCGTAAAGCTCCTCGGGTTCGGTATAGCTCTCCCTCGCACCGATCAGTTTGAGATAGAACTGGCTCGGCCTGTTCGAGAATTTTGAATGACAGTGAAGATCGGCATAACATTCCATCATTCTACCCCCAGCGCTCTGGGTGCATTTTGAATCGATTCAAAAGGTGCTGGCAAACGGCGGAGGTTCTCTTCTCCACCTCTGAGTCGAGTAAGAGCTTTCTCATAGATGCTCAGAATCCTCTCTGCTGTTTCACCCCAGGAATATTTTTCAGCGATCATCCTTGCAGCTTTCCGCATCTCCCTTAGCACTCCGGCCGGGAGATTCATCATCCTCAGAATGGCATCACGCAGTGCTTCGGGGCTGTGCCCTGTCACGATGCCGGCGCGCGCGCACATATAGCTCATCTGACCCGCCACATCCGGACAGATTACCGGTAATCCTGAGGCCATCGCCTCGAGCTGGGAGATGCCGAATCCCTCCCTCACAGACGGAGTGATGAAGGCATCGCACGAGGCGTATATCGCAGCGAGGCGACGCCTGTCCCCAACATGTCCAAGAAGGGATACATTGCCCGGCTTAGATTCCTCGATCCGGCTCCGAAGCGAACCGTCTCCCACAACGAGAAGCCTGATTTCACTCCTGCCGGTGTCCGCGATTTCCCTCATGGCATCCATGAGTCTTTCGAGACCCTTCTCCCGGGAAAGCCTGCCGGCGTAAAGTAGCAGGAATCCTTCTTCCCCGGAGAGAAGACTTCTTCTGAGGGATTCGTCCCTATGGGATGTTGAAAACGTCCTCACATCGACACCGAGCGGCACGACATGTGTTTGGCGTCCGTTCGAGGCGGCACCGGTTTCCGTGTGTTTGTTCAGCTCCTCGGCCGTGTATGCGGAGTTTGCGAGTATCAGATCATAGGAGGGTATGTAAATGCTCCTCAGATACCAGTTGGAGAGGCGGATCATGATCTTTCTCATGGCGGCTCCCCTGAAGTAGTGAACCATGTAGTCTGAGAGCCTGTCATGGGCGAATGCTGCAACAAGCGGCCGCTCTCTGAGACCGTACCAGTCGGGACGGTGCTTGAGAGCTTTCGCCAGGTAGATCAGTGTCCACAGATCACTTATCTCCACGACATCGGGCGCCTCGCACCTGACTATCTCGCCGAGCCTGAACCTGAATCTCGGGAGAAAATCGAGCGGCAGTATCATCCTGTATTCCCTGTTAACAGGAAATGGAGGCGATTTGAGGATATACATCCTGCTGTCTTTCTCCGGGTCCTCGACCACCTCGTCCTTATCCCCCGGCACGACGAGCCTGAAGGGCATTCCACGCCTCATAAATTCTTCTCCGACAGAGTGAAGGTATGTTTTCACACCGCCCGATGTCTCGGTGTAGAAATTCGTACAGTGAAGAATCTTCATGGAAACCCTTGCCCCCGAGGTGCCTGAAAATCGATGTAATAATACAGAAATACCTTCCCACTGTCAATTTATATTAGTCTTGACCATTTCTGTAAAATTTGTTTAAATTGGTGTGAAATGAAATCTATCGTAAGAAACGGTTTCAGCAGGATACCTTCTCTCTTTCTTTCTGTCTTCAACTGGAAGCTCGGCCTCTGGTCCTCGGTGGCGCAGTGGTTCCCCGCATTCTTCGCCGTCTATCCCGCGGGGCTTCTGCCCGCTATCAAATACGCTTGCCTTCACAGCCTTTTCCGCATCGCCTGGGCCGGCTTTTTCGGTGGGTGGACTGAAAGGTTGTCTGAGAAAGAGAATGTCAGGTGGAAAGGCTACCTGAAGGGTGTCTTCTACCCGAGCCTTACCTCGAACCTGCTCGCATACGCCTACCATCTAGCGATTGGCAACCCCGAAGCGTTCAGGACTGCGCTAGTGGCTTTCCTGGTCTCGAGCCTCGTGTATGCACCTTCCACGATATTCCTCATCAGTCACCCGCTCACGAGACGATACTTCGCAAGGGCAGGAGGAAATTGAGAAGATTGTTGACTGAGGAGCAATCCGCCAGTAATATTCAACCACATGCAACCTCGTGCAACTTTACTCCATGAGCCCCCAAATGGGACATATTTTGCACGGAAATAAATAAGAAATGAAATCAGCTGCTCCGATTAGGATCCATTTGGCGGTCTTCTGGCTCGTTTTAAATGCTCTTCTCCTGAAGCAGAGCCCAGCTTTTGCAATCCTCGATGAGAATCTTCCACTCGGTCACTGGGCCTACCCGATCATCGATGAGCTGCTTTTAAGAGGCTATGGCTCGACGCTCCTCTATGGCAACAGACCGTATACTAGGGGGGAGGTTGCCAAGCTCGTTATGGAAGTGGAGGAGGTTGCGGTAAAAGCCACAGGCGAGCGCAGCCGGATCTTACGGGACTGGACAGGTATGCTCAGGGAGGAGCTTGCTCATGAGATCGATGAGCTGGGCGGAAGAACAGAGGAGGGTTTCCTCAGGGTGCATGTCGAGGTGGGAGTCGATGTGACAGGGAGTAAGACTGAAAAAGACATCGAGCTTGAGCCGGCCTTCATGAAGATACGAGGGAAAGACGAAGGAGACCCCCATCTCAGAGCTGTGTTCCCCCTCGGTTATGCACTATCCTTCGGGAAACATTTCACGGTCTCCGAGATCGCATGGATAGACACCGAGATGAGAAACGATCCCACAGCAAGGGTGAAAACAGATCCTAAGCGGCCACTCAGGTTCAGAAGCGCCTATCTCAAATACAGCCGCCCTCACTTCGAATTCCAGCTCGGCAGGGAACGTTTCAGGTGGGGGCCAGGCTACACGGGAGGGCTCGTTTTGGGGGACTCATCTCCCTCATTCGATGCCGCAATGCTGAAACTCAGGGCGAAATGGTTCACGCTCACAAGCATATTCTCCCAGCTCAACGACGAGATCCCAAAATCCGGGGAAGCTGGTGAAGAATTTAGGGATAGTGACATAGTCAACAGGTTCCTCTATGCTCACCGTCTCGACATGAAGTTCCTGCCGTGGCTCGAGTTCGGCCTGTCTGAGACGGCGGTGGTTACTGGGATCGGTCGAGGGTTCGACCTGAGGTTTGCAAATCCGCTGCTTTCGATCTATGCCACACAGCAGGAGGGCGACAGAGAGCAAAGAGAGGTGAATCTTACTCATTCGCTTCACTGGTTCATTGCGCGTTTTCCCCGCCTTGCCATTTACGGTGAACTTTTCATCGATGAGCTAATCATAAAAAAGAGGCCTGAAGGAGCACCGCCGAGGCCCAACAACATCGGTTTCCTCCAGGGCGTGGCTGTTACTGATCCTTTCGACATGTACGGTTTGACGCTGAGAGGCGAATATGTGAGGCTCAACTCCTTCACCTACGTCCACCGGGGTCTCAACACCGATTACGAGCATTTCGGATCGCCCATAGGACACGTCCTCGGCCCCGACACCGACCAGACGAGCCTGTTCGTGAGTAAGGCGGTGAATCGGAACCTGAACTTACAGGGAGGATTCGCATACAGGAGAAGAGGGGAGATCCGTCTCGACACGGAAGAGGCATCGCTCGGCAAGACGAGCTCATTTCTGCAAGGAGTTGTGGAGAGGAGGAGAATCTATTCCCTCTCTCTTAGTTACCTCCCCCGCCGGGACCTTTTCCTCAAGCTTGATACCTCCTATATCAGGATCAGCAGCATGGAGCACCTGCGAGGAAAAAGCGAAGGCCTCCTCGACCTCACGATACTCATTTCCTACAGGATGCACTGGTTCTGATCCCTCATCCGGTAGCTATCGTATCGGATTCGACGATGGCCGGTTCACTTCAGCATGACCATTTTTTTCGTGTACGCTTTACCCCCACATCTCAGCATGTACAGGTATACTCCTGAACTCACGCGCTCTCCCCCCTCATTCCTCCCGTTCCATGCCACGCTGTGTCTACCGGGCATAAGCGCGGAATCTATCAGTGTCTTAACAAGCCTTCCGCGCAAGTCGTAAACTAAAAGCCTCATCTTCTGCTTCTGACCGGAGGCTCCAGGGACATCGAATGAGATCGTCGTCGCCGGATTAAACGGGTTGGGATAGTTCTGCATGAGTGACAGAGCCAGGGGAAGCACCGAATTGCCGACGTCTCCCCCTTCTACTCCCAGA
>JBHIFB010000054.1:0-18675 GCA_046760905.1 Candidatus Glassiibacteriota bacterium
CATGGGAGGTGACAATATTGCGAGCGAATACGAGGTGGATCCATGAGTCATCCAGTCACCTAAAGGCCATAGGGACCGACGCTTCTACTAAGATCAATCTGGAGAGTTTCTAGTGCACAGAACAGCCTGGGACGGATTCCAGAGGATCTCCTCGGGCCTGGAAGAAAGCTGGATCGTATCGACCGCTGACTCACCGGTTACGAGGACAGATCCCCATCTCACCTCATCTGCAACTCTGATCATATATGGTACGGGCATACGAAAGGATGAGGGGGCACCTGTATCCGTGATCTCGAGGATGACACTCACGGTCCCATCGGGGGTTTCGATCACCTCTTGATCGAATCTGTAGTGGGGAATGTAAGTTCCATCGATCCACTGGTTGAAAAACCATTCCATGTCATATTCGACATACTCCTCAACCACCCGGACGAAGTCCTCTGTGCTCACCAGGGTTCCCTTGTAACGAGAAATGAATGCCTGCAGCGTCTTCTTGAAAACCTCTTCGTCACCGGTTTCATGCTTCATCATCATCCTCAGCATGTGAATAACGTAGGCCCCCTTGTTATAGACGAGCCATTCATAAAGCCGTGGAGCATCTCTGCCGGAAAGCCTCCTGCCGAGGGAGAGGGGACCGAGTTCGTAAGCGCTTTTCCCAGCCACAGAGGTGGTGATTTTATCTCTTGTCTCTTTCCAGAAATCGGAAGCAGCTTTCTTCCCCTGATCATATTCGATGAACAGACCGAGAGCGAACTGCGCGAGCCCCTCGGAGAGCCAGATGTCTTTGTATGTCTTCGGCACAACGAGATTCCCCCACCAGAGATGCGCTATCTCGTGAGGGAGAACATCCTCTGTGAAGGCTCTTAGCCTCAGGCTCTTTTGCCCTTTTGACAGGAAAGAAGTGAACGGAAGAAAAACGAGTGATGTGAAGCACTGGGCAGAGAATCCCTGCGGCTGCTGCGTGATGTATACCGTGTCATATGGCAGTGGCCCGAAATAATCCTCATAAAGTCCCCTGACACGCTGGGCTTTTTTTGCTACCCGCTTCGCCAGATTCTGTGTCACTCGCGTGCTCTGCCGCGGCCTGAAGAACTCTGGATGCGAACAGACCACTATAGTTCCCTCCTCATCCAGATCCAAGCAGGTGAAATCACCATAGTTGAAGCCGAAGACAGGTACCGGAAGTGGTGATCTCCAGTGAGTTGTGCTTTTCCGGGAGGAAGTGTCCGCATGAATGAGTCTTCCCGAGGTGATCAGCACTTTCTCAGAGGGAAAGGTGAACCTCGCGTCGATCATGCCGGGATCGAAGAGGGATGTCTTCGGATACCAATGGAATCGATCCTCTATACGATATCCGCCGTTCCACATCGAAACGACCACGTCTTCGCATGAATATGTGAGGAAGAGTACTAGGGAATCTCCCGCATTGACCTCTTCCCGGAGTATGACGAGTACCTGCGAAGATCCCGCATGCCGTATGCCACCGAGTGTGACCTTCTTCTCATGGGGGCTCTGTATGATGGTGAGAGATCTCCCTTGGGCATCCCGCGCCTCATTGATCCTGATCTGCGGGGCCAGGTACAGGAGCAGCCCCTTCAGGGGGCCACAATTCACTATTCCATGAAGTCTCGCTTCAGCGCTCAAGAGCTCGCCTTCTATCTCTACAGCCAACTCTGTTCTTTCGATATCGACACATGAACCCGCCTGCTCAGAAACGGTGGTGCTCGTGTCTGTGTCTGAAATCCACCAGTGAAAGAAATCGTCAGGGTATCCCCTGAGGCTTAAGTTGAAAATCTGGACAGGCTCTTCCTGGGACGAGTCGTTGATGAGGAGAAAAGCGTCCATTTCAGTACCATCGATAACCGCTCTGAGACGCCCGGGGGATTCACGGTTTACGAGATCGTTCATAACCAGAATGCACGATGATTCGAAAACTTCACCGCCGCCCATCTTCCTGATCGATCGATAGGCAGATCTTGCCCCGTGAGAAGGCGAAATCCCCGTGAAGTTCAGTCCCTCTAACAGATCGTTCAGGGAAGCATCTGTGGAAACCAGAAAGGCTGATTCCAATTTCACGGAAAGCTCCTGCTCACCGGTGAATCTCTTAGCCTGAGCCCTCTCATTCTCATTTACAGGCCGGTAGCTGAACTGCCCCCCACCGTGGAAGAAAATGATAGCTGCGTCTCTCCATGGCCTTGCCAGCAGGTAGAGCTCTCCGGATGAGAGCGTGAATCTGAATGAATCCGCCTCGAATTCCAGTCCGGATACCTTAAGGCCGCTTTTGTTCTCTAGGTCCATCTCCCGGAGTGACTGATAGACCGAATCAATTTCTGCCTCACTACATGAGAGAGACGCTGTGTCAGAGGCGGTACCCTCAGCCACCGGATAGAGCATGGAAACCACCGAGAAGATGACAATATTAGTGATGGATGAAGATAATTTTTTCACAATGTCTATTCCTCCCCCATCATAGAGGATAAGGTGAAATCGGAGACAGTGCAATGTGGTTGACCTGACCGGTTGAGAGCTCTAAATTTCTACCCTGCTCTATGGATGCAGGCACTGATTGAGTATATGTTCACACCTGCCGATGAGGATTACCGTCAAGGGGTGAAAGATGGAATTAGACCAAGCACTCGTAGAACTTGTGAGAAGAACTTCAACAAGCCTCCCACGTGATGTGGAGGCGGCTCTTGTTGCTGGGATGAAGAATGAGAGAGAGGGATCAAGCGCAAGGAATGCCATGCAGACGATAATTGAGAACATTCGCCTGGCCCGGAAGAAAGGCACGCCCATATGCCAGGATACGGGAACGCCCATATTCTACGTTCGAATGCCGGTCGGGGTGGCTGAGAAACTGATCACGGAGACGATAAGAAGATCGATAAAAAAGGCGACCAAGCTCGCCTACCTGAGACCCAACTCTGTATGCCCCATCACGGGAAAGAACCCGGGAGACAATACCGGCAACGGTTTTCCCGTCATCCACTTCCATCAATGGAAAAAAGGCTCGCTGCGCTTCGACCTGCTCCTTAAAGGAGGTGGCAGCGAGAATGTCGGCATACAGTACAAGCTTCCCGACGCCCGGTTGGGAGCCGGACGCGATCTCGATGGGGTGAGAAAGGCGGTCCTTGATGCCGTCGTACAGGCAGGGGGCAAGGGCTGCTCGCCGGGTGCCCTCGCAGTCGTTGTGGGCGGTGACAGGAGTTCGTCCTATTCGCTGAGCAAGGAGCTCTTCCTGAAAAAGCTGAGTGAAAGAAATCCGGATCCTGTCCTGGCCAAACTCGAGAAGGAGTTACTGGCCGATGCGAACAGCCTGGATATAGGCCCGATGGGACTGGGCGGAAAGACCACGTTGCTCGATGTGAAACTCGCATCACTTCACAGGGTTCCGGCGAGTTTTTTCGTCACCGTATCTTATGGCTGCTGGGCCGTGAGGAGAAGGAGCATGACATACAGTGACGGGAATGCACGGTTCACGTAGACTATGCCATAATCTGGTGAGGTTCAAAAGAGTCTCACCCGTGCTGGTTGTGGAGGTTATGTGAAGAGCTAAAGAATTTTCAGATATAAAACGGAGGCATGGCATGAAGAGCATCACCCTTCCTACAGATGAAAAAACCATGAGAAGTCTGTCACTTGGTGATGTGGTATCAATAAGCGGAGTCATATACACCGCCAGAGATGCGGCTCACAAACACATGGTCGAGAAAAGGCCCGGCTTCCTGAGGGAAAAATTAAAAGGCACCATGATATACCATTGCGGTCCTATAATGAAGAGAACAGGGAAAATCTGGGAGGTTGTGGCCGCGGGCCCGACAACGAGCATAAGGGAAGAGCCGTACGAAGCGACCGTGATCGAGGAATTCGGTGTCCGGGGCATCATCGGAAAAGGAGGCATGGGAGGCAAAACTCTCGAAGCCCTCTCGGATTTCGGCTCAGTGTACCTCGCCGCCGTCGGCGGAGCTGCGGCAGTGCTGGCAGAAGCCGTGAAGAGAGTTCGCGGTGTGTACTTCCTGGAAGAATTCGGAATACCTGAGGCTATGTGGGAGTTCGAGGTCAGTGATTTCCAGGCCACGGTTTCGATGGACTCTCATGGAGGCAGCCTATACGATGAAGTGGCGCGGAGGTCTGAGGCAAACTACGGGAGACTTTTCTCCGGGTAAGGTTCGACCCGTTCGGCTCCCCCTTCATCTCTCACACAGTATTCAGGCTTCTGGGAACAGGGACGCCCCCTTATATAATCTTCGAGCGCCCGAACCTGAGGCTTGAGATCTTGATGCAAGAACATGCGCTTGCCGTATTCGTATATCGTTTCGAGGGCATCCTCGAGGGAGAGGCCCTGGTATCTCATTTGATAATAGGCTGCCAGACGGCCGGTCCTGTGACAACCGCATTTGCAGCGAATCGCAATCACTCTCCCCCGCTCTCTCGCCTCCCTGACCCATTCGTCGAACCATTGCAGAAATGAAACTGTGAGAGGCTTATGAGAGTCCTGCTTCTCATTGTACACGACCTTCAGTCCACCAACGATGTCTCTGTACCTGAGCTCGCATCGATCCGCGTCCCCCGACAGGACGGCGATTTCCTGGATCCCGAGATCGCGGAATTCCTTCAGGTCCCCCTTCGAGGGCACACCAGAGCGGTAGATCTTGAAACCGTTGGGAAGCCGGTCTATGAGATGTAAGTTCCTCCCGTTGGCTCGCTGACACCAGCTGAGTGACAGGATGAGGAGAATCGAAAAGGTAGTGATATTCTCTCGAGAGCTTTTCACAGTCTGATTAATTTAAGCGCATGGAGTAAACGTGTCCATATTTTATAGAAAGGTGGCCGCCTCTCTCAAATTTCCTCTTTCACTTGACCTGTCAGATCAGATCATTATATTGCATGTGATAAGGCAAGGCTATGAACTCTGATTTCATAGTAGGAATGACGTTAGGTAACTGTTACTCCACATCCATCCTGACTCGCAGCCTCTTACCCCACCTCATCTTTTCCCTTCTGGTTCTCATTACGCTGAGCCAGCCGCTCTATTCACAGATGCCTGGAGACAATAAATCGGGCCAGGATAACTTCATTAAATTTAGAAGCGAATTACTCAAGGAGCATAGAAGGGCAAAAGCAGACAGCCTGACAGAACCCAGGAAGGCAAAGCTGGAGGAGGCACTGCTTTTCATAGAGCAGAATAACATCATCGAAAGCCTCCGTTTCGGGCACCACCACTTCTTTCCGAACTTCGGTGGATTGACCACGGGATCGGGTCTCGCACTGGGAGTACGCTACTGGAACAATGCTCTCGTTGAGAACTCGATCGTGTTCTGGTCAGTTACATGGTCGACGAAAGGCTACCAGCAGTACCTCGCAGGCCTCAATTGCAGGCCTTTCAAATCCACTCCCCTCACGATAGGACTGGATTCAAGGTATCGCAACTTCCCACAGGAGGACTATTTCGGAACGGGCCCGCATTCTTCGAAAGAAGATGAAGCAAACTACAGGCTGGAGGACTTCTCGGCTAACGCTAAATTAACTCTGAACGTTCTCTCATATCTCGATGCAGGTTTGAGGGTTGGATACCTGAAGAGTCGGACAGCTTCAGGAACATCGAAAGAGTCTCCCTCTGTCGATGAAGTGTTCACTGGCAAAGACATCCCACCAGGATTCTCAGAGAATATAAAACACCGTGTCATCGGGATCATGGTGAATCTCGATCTCAGGGACTCGCCCGGCAATCCCCGTTCAGGTGTTGGGTTATTCTTCGACCATTCCTTTTTTAAAGACGCAGGCAGCGACAGGTATGACTTCAGGTGGTCGAGTTTCGAATTTCAGGGTTACCTCCCTTTCTTTCATAAGCACCGGATTTTTGCCTTGCGCGTGCGCATGACAGATACTAATGGTAATGATGGAGGGGAGATCCCTTTCTACTACATGCCCTTCATAGGCGGCCATCAGAGCATCCGCGGATTCAAGGAGTTTCGCTTCCGGGACGGGAAAGCGCTCCTCCTCAACCTCGAATACAGGTTCGAGGCTTTTATGGGTCTGGAGATGGCCCTTTTCGGCGATCTGGGGCAGGTTGGAAGAAGCTGGGATGGGTTTCGCCTATCCTCGTTTGAAAGCTCTTATGGTGCCGGCTTCAGGTTCAACACGGCACAGAGTGTATTCCTGAGACTGGATGTAGGCCACGGGAGGGAGGGTACAAGGTTCTTCTTCAAATTTGGTAACGTGTTCTAGAGGCAGTTTCACAGCCTCACGAGAATGGATGTGAAAAGACCGGTCATTTTCATGGGCGATGTATCCGTCATGCAACTAACATTTCTATTCATCGTGCTCGCAGTTAAAAATGCGAGCGCCATCGCAATGCCAGGCTCTGCCCCGGATAAGTGGCCCTACTTTTATCCAGACGATCCAATCCAGGTGGATGTCGATACATTCCCCGTTTTGAAGCCAAGAGAAATGGAATTGAGCCAGCACCACGACTTTCTCGAGAACACTTTCCTTAACCCTGGCAGCAGCGGGAACCCGAAAGCTCTGAACACCAACTCCCTTGGCGAGGTTCATTGAAGGAGAAGTTGATATCCTGCAGGTGAATCTGATTTTCAACAAACCGTGCGAAAGGTGAGAATGTGCCTTCCACTCAAGCTGAAGCCGGACCGGTAAAAAGGGTTTTCTTCTCCCTGTTCGTTAAAATTGTACAGACGTTTCAGGGCAAAGGGCTCACAAGGATTCCGGGTGTGTCATTCATTTATGACATGATCTACAAGACGCTCAACCCCAGAGGGATCATCAGGATAAGCTGTCAGGGGAGTACGATGTATGTAAATTCTAAAGATAAGGGACTCGTCCCCTTCCTCGTGAAAGGGATACACGAAGAGCCTCTGACAGATCTGATTCATAGACTTATAAGACCCGGCATGGTCTTTACAGACATCGGTGCAAATATAGGTTACTTCACATTGATAGCCGCGAGGCTGATGAAGGGTGAAGGAAGAATATACGCATTCGAACCCGATCCGAACAACTATGAGCTCCTGGTCAAGAACATCGAGGCAAACCGATACGATTACGTTACAGCCGTCCCTATGGCCGTAACGAACGCGCCCGGGAAACTTGTGCTTTTTCTCGACAGGATCAATTACGGCGGATCATCACTGTCAGGCGAAAACATCCCACAAACAGGGGCTTCCATCGAGGTTGAGACTACGACGCTCGATCACTATTTTAGGAATGTGGTTGGTGATATGAAGGTTGACCTCATAAAGGTCGATGCCCAAGGAGCAGAGGGACTCATATTCGAAGGCGCAGAGAATATATTACGAAGCAATGATCTGAAAATAATCATGGAATTCTGGCCATTTGGACTCGAGAATATGGGAACCGATCCGCGGAATCTGCTGCAGTTGTTTTACAACGATGGTTTCAGAATCAAAATCATCGATGAAGAGGGTAATGGCATACACAGCACGGATATCGAGAAGCTCATTGAGAGATGTAAGCATTCATCAGGTGGCAGGGGTGATGTGAACCTGCTCCTTGAAAAATAGAAATGGCAGCATGAGACATTTTTATCAATAACTGGCGTCTTTCATCCTGAGCCTGGCAGGACCCATGAAATATTCCCGCGTGTTGTTAGTAGCACTGCCCTCCCAGCCACACCGCGCACCCCGACCGAGCATAGGACTGGGTTACGTGGCAGAAGCCCTCGAAGATGCCCGAATAGAGTATGACATCCTTGACATGCTTCTCGGATACGATGTCGATGCTCTCAAGAGGAAAATCGCTCTTTTTAAGCCTGACCTGGTCGGGTTCAACATGTTCACACATCACTACCTCAGAAGTTATGGCATCATCCAGAAAATCAAGCAGAGCTTCCCCCGGATTAAAACGGTCGTGGGAGGACCCCACATCTCCACGCTGAAGGCACAGGTGCTTAAGGATTGTCCTGGTATCGACTACGGCGTCATGTATGAAGGGGAGGAAAGGCTCCTCCGGCTTTGCGGTGGGGAGGAAGAAGCGCTCATCCCTGGTCTCGTGTACAGGGAAGATGGAGAGGTGATCTGTAATGAACCGAGGAGCTTCAAAGAAAGGTACATCCAGGATCTGGAAAGGGTCAGCTTCCCGACTTACAGGAAATTCGAGCTGAACAAATACATCAACAAGGAGATCCCGCTTTCGACATCACGTGGCTGCCCTTACCGCTGCATCTTCTGCACCGTTCCTTCCGTCGTGGGAGGGAGAAAGATCAGAACGAGAAGTGCTGGTAACGTGGTGGACGAGATAGAATTCTGGGTGAGAAAAGGCTACACAACCTTCACCGTGGACGACGATAACTTCACTTTCTATAATGAGAGAATTTATGAGATTTGCGACGAGATAGAACGCAGGGGTCTTGAGAATCTTGAATTCAGACTCCACAATGGTGTGAGACCCGACCGGCTGTCGAGAGAGCTGCTCGCAAGGATGAAGGAGGTGGGTTTCAACTACATAGAGATCGCGGTGGAAGGAGGGAACGATAGAATCCTGAAGAGCCTCCGCAAGGCTGAGAAACTTGACACAATCAAGAAGACAATCCGGGATGCGTGTGAGGTCGGAATGGAGGTGTACCTTGGATTCGTAATCGGGGCTCCTGAAGAGACATGGTCAGACATCGAGGATTCCTTCAGGGTAGCATCACAGTTCCCGGTCTGGAAGGTAGATTTCCTGAACCTGCTGCCCTACCCTGGCACCGAACTCTTCGAATGGGTAGAGAAGAACGGCTATTTCATAAAGGATCCCCAGGTTTACCTGAATGAGGATCCCAATTACTTCGAACCGGTCTTCGAAACTCCCCTGCTATCGCGCGAGGAGCGGGTCAGAGCCATCGAGCTGCGGGAAGAAACGAATAAGAGATTGCTCTATGAAACTGCGAAAAGGAAACTGAAAAGATACGGGGTGCTGGGAGCGGTGGCAGCAAGGATTTTCTCCTCATATTACTTCCAGCAATTGTATTTCAGAAACAGAACTGTAAGGCGTCTTTCCGACGGAATGAGAAGGATTATCTCATAGGCACCTATGGGAGGTGCTGCATTAAGCGCCGGAGGAGGCAGCCACAACAAAGGTCAAGCTGCTATCATAGACTTGAGGAATCTTGCGGGTTAGATGCAGCCGGTTCTTGAGATCAACCACAATTACCTTCCACCTGGGATCGCTGCTTCACCTCGATGAATCAGAGAAGCTCAAACAAACCGCACTTTGGCCACGAACTGCTCATTTTTCATCACCTCCGGCCAATAACTCTTGCCTCCCCGGGGAGAGGAGGGGGGACCGGCCCGGCGACGATCTCTTTCACCGCACCGAATCGAGGGGGGCACACTTCAAGGCAGGTTCCGCATTTTATGCATTTTTCCTGGTCGATGACATGAATCCGGTTCTTCCCGCCGGAAATCGCCTCGACAGGGCATCTCCTCTGGCAGATCATACAGGCCTGGCACTTGTCCGGATCTATGTAGTATGAGATTACTTCACTGAATAACCTGTCCACCTCGTCGCTGGTGTAAAGTTCGTTATAATCTTCTTCTCTATCAAGATGCAGGGCCAGCTTCTCCCTTTTCACCATCTTGATGTAAGGGACCAGCTTCGTAACTGCTTCGAGTCTGGACTTTAATTCATTTTCATCTATTCCTTCGCTCTTGAGGAGAGGTCCTAGCTTCACGATCTTCCTGGCAAAGTCATCCATGACTTCGGCGAAACGAATCCCTTCAGCAGAAGATATCCATTCAAGCCTTAACCTCTCGGGGTTTACGCCTGCGTGCTCAAGTATTTTTCTGCATAGATGCATCATGTTCAATGCATCATAATTCCCTTCCGTTACATAGTGGCATTCGCCAAGCCAGCAGCCACCTATGAACACGCCGTCTGTTCCATTCGAGAAAGCCCGGAAAATGAAGGCCGGGTCAACTCTGCCGGTGCACATGACGCGGATAATCTTGATGTATGTGGGGTATTGCAATCTGGAAACTCCAGCCAGGTCCGCGGCCGAGTATGCTCACCAGTTGCACAGAAAACCCAAGATCATTGGTTTGAACTCAAATCCTGCACTCATTCTCATCACCTCCCTTCCAGAATCAGTAACCCTGCTTTGTTCATGAATGGACTTCCACAAGGGCAGGAAACGCTGCGTCAATCTGGCTCATAATCTCTTCGTCGGTATAATGCTTCAGCGAAATAGCCCCTGTTGGACACTTTGCGTTACAGAGACCACAGCCTTTACAGAGAACAGGATTTACACCGACCTTTTTACCCTGTCGTGTATCATGATACTCTATGGCACCATAGGTACAGGCTGAGATGCATGCCCCACACGCGATACACTTCCTTTCATTCACCTCGCAGATAGCGCCGGAGGCTGTTACCGTATCCTGTGAGAGAAGCGTAATGGCCCGGCTGGCAGCTCCATACGCCTGGCTGATCGCCTCCGGTATGTGCTTGGGATAGTGAGCCATCCCGCACAGAAAAACTCCGTCTGCGGCGAAGTCAACAGGTCTTAATTTCACATGGGCTTCCTGGAAGAAACCATCCCGGTTCGAAGACACCTTGAACAATCGTGCTATTTCATTACTCGTTGCTCCCGGAATAACGGCGGCGGCCAAAGCGAGCGAATCGGCATCTATCGCAATCTTTCTTCCCAAAACGTGATCGGTCACTGTAATCCTCAAGCATCGCTGACCAGCCTCCTGGATAGCTTCCACCCGGGGTTTATCATCCGGTTCATAGCGGATGAACTTCACGTCTCTGTTCGCCGCTTCCCTGTAATAATCCTCACTAAACCCGTATGTTCTCATATCCCGGTAGATAATGTAGATATCCATCCGTGGGTTTATCTCTTTCAGCTTCAAGGCGCAGGCAACAGCATTACTGCAACACACCCGGCTACAGTAATTTCTGTCTTCCTGTCTGCAACCTACACACTGGATCATCACCAGACTCCGGGAGCCTGTGACCCTTGCTTCTCCTCTGGCGATCTGCTCCTCCAGCTCAAGCAGGGTAAATACCCTGTCATCTTCCCCATAGAGGTATTCGGTTGGCTTATATTCTTCAGCACCTGTTGCTATGATTGTAACCCCATGGTGTATCTCCCTGACCCTTCCTCCAGCCGTCACACTGGTTATGAAATTCCCCACATAACCGGAAGCCTCCGTGATGGTAGAATCGGTATAGACATGTATAAGCGGGTGTTTATATACCTTTCTCACAAGATCACGCATAAAGCCTTGCACATCCATCCCGTCTAAGGTGTAATGGATTCTTCGAGCCATTCCCCCTAAGTCCTTCTCCTTTTCCACCAGGTACACTTCAAATCCCTGGTTGGCCAGGCTCAGAGCACTGGTCATCCCGGCCAGGCCTCCCCCGACAACCAACCCCCTTTTGTCGACCGGCAGCTCAAATTCCCCTAAAGGCTCCAGGTGAGCAGCCCGGGCTACCGACATCCGGACTAAATCCTTCGCCTTCTGGGTGGCATCTTCCTTTTCTCGAGAGTGAACCCAGGAGCAATGTTCCCTTATATTGGCAAATTCGAAGTAATACTGATTGATTCCCCCTTCACGAAGCGTGTCCCGGAAGAGCGGCTCATGTGTCTTGGGGGTACAGGCGGCGACAACCACTCGATTGAGCCCCTTTTCTCTGATTGCGGTTGCTATCTCCCGGGCGACATCAGTAGAACAGGAAAAGAGGTCTTCCTGAGCGTGGACAACGTTGTCCAATGTAAGAGCATATTCAACCAACGAGGGAACATCCACTACTCTTCCGATATTAGCTCCACAATGACACAGAAAGACCCCCACCCTTGGCTCCTCACCCGAGACATCCACCTCCGGTGGATACACCCTTTCTCTGGACAGCTTCCCTCGCCGGGAGGCAAGGAGTTGACCGCACAGGGCACCAGCCCCGCTGGCGGTCACAATCGACTCGGGGATATCCATAGGGCCCTGGAAGGCTCCACTCACAAAAATTCCCTGGCGAGAGGTCTCCATGGGATTAAAAGAATTGGTCTTACAGAATCCGTGAGAATTGAGTTCGATGCCGAACTTACGAGCCAGGCCCTCCACATCATCGGGAGGGTTCAACCCGACTGATAATACAACAAGGTCGAATTCCTCTTCCTTTACCCCTTCTGAGGGAGTGGAGTACTTTATGGTTACATTTTTGCTTTCCGGCATCTCTTTTCCTACTCTTACGAAGCTTCTTATGAATCGAGTGCCGGGAAGCTTCTCCGTTCTCTGAAAAAATCGCTCGAAATCTTTGCCGAATGACCTGATATCGTTATGGAATACAGTAGCCTCAATCTCAGCATCATGGTCTTTCGCCAGAATCACCTGCTTCTGTGTATAGGTACAGCATATGGCCGAACAATAGCTGTTACCACCAGGGACAACCTGTCTGGAGCCGACGCACTGAATCCAGGCGATCCTTTTCGGATGCTTTCCATCAGAGGGGCGCCTTATCTCGCCCTCGTAAGGCCCTGTGGAACATAATATTCGTTCGAAGTCAAGACTGGTTACCACATTCTCAATCGTTCCGTAGCCATAGTCGCCCCTCAGTCCGGGGTCAAATATCTCATAGCCCGGAGACAGGATTATCGCTCCTACCTCTACTTCTACCTTCTCCTCCTTTTGATGAAGATCTATTGCGTTATTCTTACAGACTCCCACGCAGATGTTGCACTTCTCGTCCTGGAGGTAAAGGCAGGTATTGGGGTCTATATAGGTGACAAGCGGAACAGATTGAGAGAAGTGTATATGGGTGCATTTATTCAGAGATAGGTTTTGATTGTACTCATCGGGGATCATGACCGGGCAGTACTCTGTACAGGTAGTGCAACCCCTGCATGCATCTTCTATAATGTATCTGGGCTTCTTAATCAGGGTTACCTTGAAGTCTCCTGCTTCCCCTTCTACCTTGTCAACCTCAGTATAGGTGAGGATCTCTATATTGGGATGTCTGTTACATTCAATGAACTTTGGAGATTCTATACACAAGGAGCAGTCGTTTGTGGGGAATGTCTTATCAAGCTGGGCCATCTTGCCGCCGATGGCCGGTGATTTGTCGACCAGGTAGACCTTGAAACCCACAGCAGCCAGATCAAGAGATGCCTGGATACCGCTGATCCCGGCGCCAACCACCAGGACATCGCCGATATTGCTTTCTGTGGAAAGGTTAGCTAATTGTCCTTCAGCGCGTCCTTCCTCCACTTCCTTCCCTCCATATCAAGTTTGATGCGTCCCCGATCAGAATCACTATCGGTCGAGAGCCACACCCGCTACGGCTTCAAACCGAGACTTCCTCCGCACACTTCAAACACGCCCTCTCCATCCGGTCAATGAAGGCGCTGCCCCCTGTTTGGCCGGATTAGCAATGCTTCATTTTGAGCGGCCAAGTCGTTCCGGGTGTGAGTATACCGACAGGCGCTTGCCGCGCGCATAACCAACCAGGGCAATGCCCAGATCACGAGCAAGCGAAATGGCGCGCCAAGTCGGGGAGGTCCGCGAAACAACAATCGGAGCCCGCATCCTGGCCGCCTTGAACAACATCTCGGACGAAACTCGACCGGTGCTCAGCAGCAGTCCGTCCTTGGTTGATATCCCCTTCAAAAGACATTCTCCCTGGATCTTGTCCAGGGTGTTATGTCGTCCGATATCCTCAGACACCACAAGCAGGTTCCTGGTATCGCAAAGCGCTGAGGCGTGAACTCCGCCACAGAGCCGATACAATTCCATGTGCTTTTGAAACTGCTTCATCAGGGATAGCACTTCTTCCGGTGTAACGACGAGACCCGAGTCAACCTTCTGTCCCTGCGTTTGAAAAGCAACACCGCTACCACAGCCAGAGGTCAGTGTCCGCAGAGTTGGCAGTTTATATTCGGCGTTAACGAGTCTTACATCGACCTCCGATTCCTCATCACACACCCTCATGCTCGCAACTTCATCGATTCCTGAGATGATTCCCTCTGCGTACAGGAATCCGAGGACAAGGTAATTCAGCTTATTCGGGGTACAAAGGACAGTGACAAGTTCCTGGCGATTCACATAGATAGTGATCTCGGTCTCATCAGGCACGGGAACCGACATCCTGACCCATCCCTCGTCCGAAAACCTATCGCAGATTATATCCGGTACAGAACCTTTCATCGCAAATAACGCCTATTGCTTCTCGCTCGGTCAGCTTCTTCGGTCCCCTAGATCACCACCTGGATGACCTCCGTGATATCCTTTACCTCTATGGCTTCGCTACCAGCGAGACTCGCCCTGCTCTCCTCAAACATGGTTATGCAGTATGGGCAGGAAGTCACCAGCACCTCTGCCCCCATCTCATTCGCCTGTTCTAATCTGAGGTTTGCGAACCTCTCACCCTTAGGTGTTTCCATCCAGATCCTGCCACCCCCTCCGCCGCAACAGAGACTGTCTGCTCTCGAATCAGGCATCTCATTCAGCTCTAATCCGGCTATCTTTTTTAAAACCTCACGGGGCTCGTCATATATGCCATTGTGCCGACCCAGGTAACACGGGTCATGATAAGTGACTTTCTTCCCGTACTCGCCGGTGAGTTCGAGCCTTCCCTCATGGATGAGCCCGGATAAATACTGGGAGATGTGAATAACCTCAAAGTGGACCATGAACTCGGGGTACTCGTTTTTAAAGGTGTGGTAGCAATGAGGAGAGGAGACCAAAACCTTCTTCACTCCAAAATCAATAAAGGTTTTTATGTTTTCCCTGGCTAAATGTTTGAATAATTCCTCATCGCCCGTCTTGCGGATACTTTCACCACAGCACGTCTCCCTGGAGCCCAATATTCCGAAATCTATCCCCGCTTTGTTGAGGATACTTGCAGTGGCGGTGGCGACCTTTTTTAATCTCGGGTCATAGCTGAGGTAGCAGCCGGGGAAATACAGAATTTCCATCCCCTCTGCGAACGTTTTTACGGAAAGGCCTTGGGCCCAGTGTGCCCTGTCTTTTCGCTTTTCATTCAGGGGATTGCCTTCTCCAGCGAGGCTTGCGCTCACACCGCGGAGTGGACGCACAGCAGTAGGAAAAACCCCGTATTCGGTGGCAAGCCTGCGTAAGGATACCCCGGATTCTATCTGTTTGACGTCCCTGGGGCATGTTTGAGGGCATATTCCGCAGGTAGTACAGCGCCATATGTCTTCACTTTCGATATCCGTCAAACCGAACGTCGCTTCACGAACGATCTTTCGCATACTGAAGCTCCTGACCCTGTTCCATGGACAAACCACATCACACAATCCGCATTCATAGCAGAACTTGAAGTCTTCTCCACCGTTTGCTTTTATGACATCGATTATCTCTCTATAGTCGGCTAACTTCTCCACGTTTTTCCATCCTGAGTCTTAGCCTTTATGTTTCAGCCCTTTTTCGACTTTGACATTCGGGTGATGGCATCCAGTATCTTCTGCAATCCATGTTTGTCTACCAGCGATCCCAATCCGACCTCCAGTTCCTCCGGTTCCTCCTCTTCTTCGGCTTCCTCCTCCCTTTCTTCATAAGTCAGGGCATCGTTCAGGCACCACCTCACACACCAGGGTTCTTCTTCGTCTTCACACATATCGCATTTCAGAGGGAGACCGGAATCGGGTTCTTTGAAAAGATCCCTGGATGGGCAGGAAGCCCTGCAGAAGGCACACTCGTCGTATTCCTTGCCGTCAATCTTATATTTGTCTCTGCCGTTACATTCGGCTTCGGTGTACTCACCGGCGTATACAGGGACATATATGTCTTTCAGCGGTTCACGAATCACCCGAATACGAGACCTCGCCGGATTATTGCTGCTGTATTTCGGCGCAGCGTGGAAGGCTGAGCAGATTACCTCGCATGCCCGGCAACCATCGCATTTATCGACATCGATTCGTATCGTTTTGATCTTTTTCTTTTTCTTTTCACCCTTCAAGGTTCACGCCCTCCGCTCCGTTTTTTCTCTTTCAGCCTTTACATCTCTGGCAGAGGAATCTTCTGTATCTGTCAGGATAGCCCTCTCAACAAAGTCTTCGCTCACGTAATCCAAACCCAGTTCATGCAAGGTCTCCTTCGTAGGAATACCGTCATTATTCCATCCCTTGAATTTGTAATACGCATCCAGAAGCTCCTTTTCAAGTTCGGGGAACCTTTTCTTCCAGTGGTCCTCCGGAGGCCTCTCATCTTTTCTCCTCATGCCTCTTCGTATGTTGATGGCTCTGACCAATGTGCGGTACCTCCTGGCCGCTTGCGTCAGTTTGTCTTCATCCATATCGATCCCGGCACCTGACGAGATGAATTTAGGGTAATTGTGTATATGATAAGGGGGCTTCAGGGGGAATGATGACAAGCCGGCGCACATCCCAAGGGCATCATCGATGTAGTGCATCCTCTCCTGCCAGTCGACGATCTCACAGGTCATTTCAACAGTCGGGTAATAGGGGATTGAGTTCTCACCGCGCGGTTCCCAGTCCAGAAAATACTGCTTGAACCTCTCATCAGGCACCTGGATCCAGTCCTTTACAAACGCTTCCCTCTGCTCCCTTTCTGGGAAAGGCGCCTGAGGGAATTGCCCTTCAATCTGGGTTATGTTTATCTTCTCTCCGGTAGCATACATCAGGAAGTAAATGGGATTCAGCATCGAAAGCTTGATAGGCAGCTGCTCATGCTTCTTGATGGTGTTATGAGCGTATGCTTCTGCACCCTTGCCAATCTGTTTAGCCGCCCAGTATGTTCCATTAGCCAGAACATCTCCTATCCCTTCCCGCCTGACAATCCTGTCAAGTAACCAGTAGAATCTGCCCTCGTTGTCGGACGGCATTCCCGGCATGTCATCGTCAGTCAAAATGCCGTTTTCGTAAAGCTCAAGGGCGAAGGCCATAATTTGCGGGGTCGAGTATGAGTCCACTCCATACTCCGTTGCACGTTGAGCGATTCTCAAGCCAAAATCCAGGTCTGACATGGCCGCCATCGTATAGGTCAGCTTCGTGAAGCATTTCATCATGTATGTCGGAAGTCCCGGCATGGAAATCGTTGCTCCGCATGTCATCGGACAGTTATAGCAGCTTATTAGCCTCGTCCGCGCCTTTTCCATCGTCTCCGTCCACTCCTTCTCGATTTCCTCGTTCCAGAAACCCTTTCTGCGGAGGCGTGAATTTCCCCACATGAAATTCTCGGTGTGCCATTTCTCATCATGGACTTTCATCTCCTGCGGTGACCCGAGCCCGGCTAGAATGGGCATTACCCCCGGAATTGGATTCTCTTCCCGGAATTTTATGTATTCCAGGACCTCGTTGCAGAGCTCCAGGAATTCGGCCGGTCGGGCAACATATATGTCTCCTGTTCCGCGAACAGCTATCGCCTTTACCCCTTTGTCTCCCATTACGGCGCCAATCCCGCCCCGGCTGGCACTTGACCTGCCCTGCTCTATGGAAGCAAAATAGACCCTGTTTTCACCGGCCAGGCCGATAGCGGCCACCTGGGCTTTCGGTTCGTTCAACTCCTGCCGAATAATTTCTCCAGTCTCAATAGCGCCTTTTCCCTGCAGATGAGAGGCGTCACGTATTTCAACTCTGTCATTGTTTATCCACAAATAAACCAGGTCGGGGGATTTGCCGCGAAGGATAACTTTGTCATAACCGGCATACTTCAATTCCGGTGCCCAGAATCCCCCCATCATTGAAAATGCCATTAAGCCCGTCTGGGGAGAAATTGTAGAAACGATAGTGCGATTACACCCGGTAGCGGGTGTGCCGCACAGGAGACCAGCGGCGAATATGAGGAGATTATCGGGCGAAAAGGCTTCGACTTCAGGGGAAACCCTGTCCCATAATATCTTGGCGTTAGTACCCAGTCCCCCCAGATAAAGCTCGGTGTCCATTGGGTCCGTTGCGACCCTCTCGATGTTTCCTCGGGTTAGATCAATTTCCAGATTATAACCCGTCTCCGCATATCTCATTTTCTCGCCCCTGAGCCTGGTAAGCCTTTAATACGCAATCAAGATATTTATCAGACACTGCTGGATGAACTGGCTCTCCCTTCTGGCCTACACCGGGCCTACTTCGCGGTTGGAGTCATGTGAACTCGAGTCATGTCTCGAGCGGAAGCGTGATTGGCTGCATCCAGCTCCTTTTCCAGAGGAATCATGTTTAGGATATCAAATCCCAGGGACTTAAAGTATGAGATCAAATCCCCTTCGTACCAGGCGACCAGCGTACGAATCCTCTTCACATTCTTTCTCTGAAAATGGCCCATCAGTGCTTCCCCGAGTTTGTGACCGATACCTCTTCCCTGGTATTCGGGATCTACCCCGAGCACCTTTATCCAGCCCGTCTTTTCACCGCTGCCGAATTCCCAGAGCCCTGTCTCGGCCAGAATGAACCCGACCAGTTTCCCATCGAGTTCGGCGCCGAGGTTCAACAGGGGATCGCCCCGTTCCAGATGAAATGTCGCTGTTTCCTTCAGGTATTCCATTCTCTCTGAATCATCCAGGTTGCTCACCTGTTTGATTCTCTCCTCTATATCCAGGATCGCTTCGAGGTCATCGATAGAGAGCAACCGGATTTCGATCGTTGTTGATATGTCCTTCCACAACCGGGACCTGCCGATCTTCCGGAAATGGATCTTACCTTCTGCTCTGAGGATCTCGAGATACTTGGATACGGTGTGACGGGTGAGGCTC
>JBHIFB010000055.1:0-18104 GCA_046760905.1 Candidatus Glassiibacteriota bacterium
ATAGCGAATTTTTCCAGCCACTTGAAAACTGTCTTAACGATTGAGAAATTAGCATATTGAAAACTCTCGAATTGCTGAGGTAGACTCGAATGCATATCATACACATGCTTCTTTTTAAACATCAATGCGAATAAAGCACCCCAGATTGCTCCCTCCTCGTGACTATGAATAATATCGTAGTCTTTTCTATACATCATCAGGAGCGTCTTCACCAGGAGAATCATGTCAAGGGCTAACTTCCTTATCGATGGTCCCACCGGTATCTCCCTTATAAAGGGAACAGCAGGAATCCTGTGCACTTCGACATTTTTCAATGACACTTCATCTCCGATATGGTAGGTGACAAGATCTATTTCGTGTCCGAGTTTGGAGAGCGCACGTGCCCTTCCAAAGACACTGATCGGCGTCCCCCTTGGTTTGAGAAATGGTTCAGGGACTATCATCAAAATATTCATAACGTTTTTCAGGGCGAACCCTATGCATCCCATCAAGCTCTTTTAAATCGTCTTTCGTGATCTCAAGAGGAGTGGTTGACTTTAGCCTCTTCATCATATTCAAATTCACCCTGTAAGTCACCAGAAATAGGGGTTGACAGAATAGGAACGGATGAGCAATGAGCCATGTTAATACCACCGGAGAAAACGATACAAGATAAAATAAAAAATGCCACGAATGGAGAATGCCAATTCTTTTGATTCTTCATGAGCGTTCATTATGATAGTTCAACCTTGTTTCGAAATCTTTGATCGTTAGCTTAAGACCACTTTCGAGATCAACCATGGGCTGCCAGCCGAATTTGTTCCTCGCTTTCGATATATCTGGCTGCCTCACTTTCGGATCATCCACCGGTAGCGGTTTCTTAACGAGTTTACTTGAACTCCCCACAAGCTCTAGAATCTTATAAGCGAGTTCGTTCACGGTTATCTCATCTGGATTCCCGATGTTGATCGGCTCATGCTCATCCGAAACAAGCAACCTATATAGTCCTTCTATCTGGTCTTCTATGTAACAAAAACTCCTCGTCTGATTTCCATCTCCGAAAATAGTAATGTCTCTACCTTGCAAGGCCTGGCAGATGAATGTTGGCAGTGCTCTTCCATCATCAAGTCTCATACGTGGTCCATAGGTGTTGAATATTCTGGCAATCCGTGTGTCAACACCATGATACCTGTGGTATGCCATCGTGAGAGCTTCCGCGAACCTTTTAGCCTCATCATACACACCTCTCGGCCCGACCGGATTTACATTCCCCCAATATTCCTCCATCTGTGGATGAATCAGCGGATCACCGTACACTTCGGAGGTCGAGGCCAGAAGAATTGCTGCTCCTTTGGTTTTCGCAAGTCCCAGCACCTTATGGGTCCCAATTGATCCAACCTTGAGTGTCTGGATGGGGAGCGTCATGTAATCAATCGGGCTCGCAGGACTTGCAAAATGCATGATATAATCCAGCTTGCCTTCAATGTATATGTAATTGGTCACGTCATGTTTCACGAACAGAAAATTCTCATTACCCATTAAATGCGCGATGTTATCAGTAGATCCCGTAATGAGACTATCCATACAAATAACCTGGTGGCCTTTCTTTAAAAGAAAATCGCAGAGGTGAGAACCGATAAAACCTGCCCCTCCTGTTATGAGAGTTCTTTTCTTCACCTACCCACTCCAAAATAGGAAAATCCCATTTCCCGCATTGTTCTTGGATCATAAATATTCCTCAGATCCACCATGATTGGTTGTGCCAATAGATTTTTTATTTTCTCCATATCCAGCTTCCTGAACTGGTTCCACTCAGTCATAAACACCAGTGCATCGCTACCCTCGGCCACTTCATAGGAATTGTTGCAGTATACCATCTTTGAGTTGTTGAGAATTTTCTTAGACTCCTCCATCGCCACTGGATCGTATGCTTTAATTACAGCGCCGTGATCGATTAGAGAGTTGATTATCGGTATCGATGGTGCGTCTCTCATATCATCGGTATTCGGCTTGAAAGAGAGTCCCAGGACCCCGATCTTCTTACCATTGACATCATCTCCAAGAGCTCGTATGATCTTCTTCACCGATAGCTTCTTCTGGATGTCATTCACTTCGATAGTCGCTTTCACTATTTTTAGATCGTAATCATGCTCTCGAGCCATTTGAATGAATCCCTTAGTATCCTTCGGAAAGCACGATCCTCCAAATCCGGGACCTGGATGCAGGAATTTCTTCCCCACACGGTTATCCAATCCCATACCCAGAGCAACCTGATGCACGTCGGCCCCTACGATCTCACATAGAATCGAGACCTCATTAATGAAGGATATTTTTGTTGCAAGGAAAGCGTTGGCAGCATATTTAATCATCTCCGCGCTCTCGATATTTGTTATAAGGATCGGCGTCTCAATGAGATAAAGTGGACTATACAGATCCTTCATTATGGCTATGGCTTCCGTATCCTCTGCCCCGATGACTACTCTATCTGGTCTCATGAAATCCTCGATAGCCGAACCTTCTCTGAGAAATTCGGGATTTGATACGATACTGAAATTCACTTCTTGTTTCTTATTTGCCTCGAGAAATTCTTTAAGTCTCTTACCCGTGCCAACCGGAACAGTGCTCTTATTGACAATGACCTTGTAATCGTTCATGTTATCTGCAATCGCACCAGCAACTTCCCATACTGCACCAAGGTCAGGGGAACCATCATCCTTGGGCGGAGTGCCAACGGCAATGAAGATAACCAATGAGTTTTTTATACTATCAGCGATATCAGTTGTGAATTTTAACCTGCCCTCCTTGACGTTCTTGCTGATTATAACATCAAGTCCCGGTTCATAAATCGGGATAATACCGTTGTTGAGTTTATCAATTTTCCCTTTGTCTTTATCCACACATATTACTTCGATTCCGAACTCAGCGAAGCATGCTCCTGAAACAAGCCCTACGTATCCGGTTCCTATCATCGAGATGTGCATTATAAATCTCCTTTCACATTAGCTGGCTCCATACCCGAATAGAACAACCGGGACTGTCTTGAGGATTATCTTGAAATCCAGTCCCAAGGACCAATTGTCAATGTATTGCAGATCCAACTCCATCCATTTTTCGAAAGCTATTTTGTTTCTCCCTTTTATCTGCCAGAGGCATGTAAGACCGGGCTTCATGCTAAGCCTTCTCCGTTGCCACCTTTCATATTTGTTAACCTCATTCGGTATAGGCGGTCTTGGTCCTACGAGACTCATTTCCCCTTTCAAGACATTGATTAGCTGTGGTAATTCATCAAGACTTGTCTTACGCAGAAACCGTCCGATGGATGTGATCCTAGGATCTCTCATGATTTTGAAAACAGGGCCACTCATTTCATTTAGATGTCGAATCTCCTCCATCCTTTCCTCGGCATCCACCCACATTGACCTGAACTTATACATCTTGAATGGACGACCCCTCAAGCCATACCTGGACTGCTTGAAAAATACTGGTCCTGGCGAAGTCAGTTTGATTAGAATTGAGATTACTATGAATAGAGGAGCAAGGAGCATCAACATGGCGGCAGCCACTACGAAATCGATCGCGGTCTTTATAATGAGTTTCCACTCCTGCGCCGATATCGTCGAGAAACTCAGAAGAGGGATATCATGCAGGAAAGATAAATGGGTCTCAGCTATGATCGTATCATATAGATCTGCGAGTATTGTGATCTCAATCCCCTCCTCCTCACATATACGCACGACCTCATCCAGGCTATCCAACCACTTGCGCGGAATTGCAATGATAATCTCATCGACGACATTCATCTTTATTAGATCCGGGATGTCTCTTATTCTCCCTATTATCGATGAACCCAGGATATCCTTGTCCTTCACCGTAGGATCATCATCAACATATCCCAGTATTCTGAGCCCCCATTCACTGTGAGACAGTATGATCTTGGCAAACTCTCTCGCTCTTCTACCTGTCCCAACAATAAGAATGGTCCTGGAATTGTATCCTTTTCTTCTCATATTCTTCAAAATGTATTTATATGCGATCCTCACTGTACTCAGAATGAGGAAGTTGACGAAACCAAACACTATGACCAGAAGCCTGCTAATGTAACTGTATTTTAAGAAGTATATGATTGTTCCAAGAGTAAGCATTCCTACAATGACAGTTTTAAATACTATCCAGATTATATCGAAATTCGACACGTTGTGCTGCGGTTCATAGGCTTTATATGCCTTTAGTAATATCAACCATAGCGGGATAGCAATCAGTAACATCCATAAATATGCTCGGGCTTCAAGAATTGGTCCTTCCACCCTCATCACAGAAACAAATACCGCGGATTGTCTGAGTGAATAGGCTATGAAGAAAGTGGAAATGATTGCCACAATATCAATGATAATCTGGATGATTATATATCTCTTCGTCTGCTGCCTCAGCACAGGTCCTCCTTCACTTCTTTATACCAGGAAATAAAGTTCATAATTCCCACTTCCAACTGGGTTCCCGGTTTATAATTCAATAGCTTCTGGGCTTTATGAATATCTGCGAACGTCATCTCAACATCACCCGGTTGCGGTTTGAGATATTTGATTCTGGCTTTCTTCCCGATGCTTTCTGCTATGACTTCGATCAGGTATTTTATGTTTATAGTCCTAGAGCACCCCAGGTTAAAGATCTCATAGTCCGCATCAAGATCAATACATCTCAACACACCTTCAATGATATCATCGATATACGTATAATCCCTCTTGCTGGTCCCACTGCCGAACACCGGGACTTCTTCACCATTATCAATCATTCTAGTAAACTTGTGAATTGCCATCTCCGGCCTCTGCCTCGGTCCGTATACGGTGAAGAATCTCAGAAGCACCATGGGAATACCATAAAGAGAGTGATAATTATAGCAAAAAACCTCACCAGCTTTCTTTGTCGCTCCATATGGAGAAATGGGTGTATCTACTTTATCGTCCTCTTTGAAAGGCATCATGTTTCTGTTCCCATACACAGATGAAGATGATGCAAAGATAAATTTCTTCAGTTTCTTATTTTTGATGCATTCCAGCAATGACAACGTTCCATTTATGTTCACATCCGCATAAAGATGCGGATCTTGTATGGAAGGTCTCACACCAGCCTTCGCTGCGAGATGAACCACACAGTCGAAATTATATCGAGAGAATAAATCCTCGAGTAACTGTCTGTCTCTTACATCACCCTCAACCAGGTCGTACGAATCCTTCGATAGAAAATCTCTTATATTCCTTCTCTTTATTCGGGGAGAATAAAATTCATCAAAATTGTCCAGGCATACCACACGACTCCCATCAGCAATCAGCTTTTCCGTGAGATGAGATCCAATGAACCCTGCTCCCCCCGTGACAAGAAATAGCATATAGTGAACTCTCCTAATAATGGTAGTAGCTGTATTTATCCTTCTTCACATCATCCCTTACACCATTAAGAATGACTCCCATGATTCTTGCAGAGACATTTTCAAGGTTTTCTATGCTCCGTTTTGCCTCCTTCAAATCCGTCTCCTCCGATCGCACTACAAGGATCACCGAATCAACCTGGCAGCCGAGCACAGCCGCATCGGTTACCCTATTTAGAGGTGGACTGTCGAAGAATATTATATCGAACTTGTCTTGAGCCATCTCCAGGAAACTTCTCATTCTCAACGAACCAAGGAGTTCAGAAGGATTCGGGATTAAAGATCCACAGCTGATTAGAAATAGATTTGGAATATGAGTCTCGTTGATTATCTCGATGAAGTTCGCCCTGTTCGTCAATATCTCGGTAAGTCCCGGAGTCTTGGGACAAGCGAAGGTATTATGCAGAACACCCCTTCTGAGGTCGCCATCCACAAGCAATACTCTTGCACCCTGCTGAGCCAGTGTGATGGAAAGATTAGCTATCGTGAATGACTTACCGTCTCCAGGGCCAGGGCTGGAAATCACCATGGAATGGTTTTTCTCCGACCTTCCCGAGAACATTATATTGGTCCTCAGTGCACGGTATGCCTCACCGACGGGGGTTGGTGAATAATCATGGGTCACCAGCATTGAATCAATTTCCTTTGCTTTTTTATAATCGAAGAACTCATAACTCTCATCGAAATCTATCATTGGGGAAACGCCGAGAACCGGTAGCCCAAGGCTCTCTTTCACATCTTCGGCGCTTTTAATCGTCGTATCCATATATTCTATCAGCAACGAAGCGAAAACACCCATTATCAGACCGGATATCACTCCCAGAACCAGAAGCTTCTTCCTGTTGTTCTTATTAACGGGTTTCTCCGGCAGTATAGCTGGATCCAGGATTCTGATATCGGCTATTTCCGCAGCTTCCATGATTTGCGCTTCCTTGAATTTAGTAAAGACCTGGGTATAGACGTTCTCATTTACCTTCGTATCCCTTTCAAGTCTTGCAAGTTCCAGCTCTTCACTCGGGAGGTTGGTGAGGTGAGATTGATAAATCCTCAACTCCTTCGAAAGAGCTGAGCTTTTTTCTTCCATCACCTCTCTGTGCTTCTGGAGAGCAAGCAAGATCTCATCCTGCATATGCATTATGTTCGTATCAATGTCAATCAGATCCGGGTGACTTTCGGTGACTTTTAAGGCGAGGGTGTTCCTCTCTTCTCTTAATTCAATCAGTTCATCCCGAAGGAGAGATAGGTTCGCACTGGGTATCGTCCATGGATACGATGCGGCCTCGAGGTATATATCAAGCTTGCTGCGGATCTTGCCCTCCTCTACTTCATCGCCGATTTCATCAAGATAGGAATCGAGGGTTTTTAACTCTTCGATCAGATTCATCCTCTCTGCCTCGACCTCGGCAAGCTTCTCGATCCTATCTCTGACCTCGGCATTCAGACTAACTATTCCGGTAGTTTCCTTGTAATGCTTCACTGCTTTCTCGGATTCAGCGAGTTCCCTCGAAGCCACATCCAGCTGTTCTTGGAGGATCTTCATGGTATTCCTGGTTTGCTCTTTTTTGAATGAAAGGTTGTAATCCACGAACATCTGTGAGAGAGTATTCGTGATATCCTTGGCAAGTACCGGATCTCCATCGGAAACAGTGAGGATAATGAAATTCCCGGATTCCCCCATTATAACCTGAGTATTATCCATGAGATTCATCACTGCGTCCTTGAATCGAAGGATTGTGAACTTAACTTTAAATGGAACTGATGACCAGGATGTGTCTATCATAACACTGAAGCCGTTCATTTCGAATGGCTGATCGATAATATTGGATATCGCCTTTGAAACCAGTAAGGATTCCTCCTCGTTTTCATCGAATTTATAAAGGTAAAAATTTCGATCTCCTATTGAGGCGATCTGGTACAGACCAGCCTCCGTGTCTTCGGAAATCGAGATGTTTTTGAAAAAGTTCTGGCGCGTAATGTTGAGCGTATCCGGATTCTCTATCAGATTTAACTTAGACAGAACCTTGAACAGGATACTAGGCTCTCTTGTGTCAAGCCTCAGGGTGAGTCCGAGTCTATTTACTATTGTCTCAGCGAAGGTTCTGCTTTTCAGTATCTGTATCAACCCTTCATTTTGTGAGGACGTTAGATCGAATGCCGGCAGTCCGGCGGAAGAATTTTCCACCCAGATACTCGCAGATGCCTCATAAACAGGTGAAAAAGATTGGACCAATGTCATTATGAGAACCGGGCAGAAGATGAGGAGGAAGGTGACCCACAATATCCATTTCCTTTTTCCCACGATCTTAAAATACTTCCTAAAATTGTACTTCTCCTCTTCTGGTTTCTCCAATCTGTAGAATTCATTCATATTCACACCTCATCTTCACGAGTTTCATCATCTCAGCTATTTGACCTGTCGAATAATGAAAAAAGTCGTCGTTATAGAAAGGGAGATCAATGCGATCACGGTTCTCCACTCCATGACCCTTCTGGCGCGGGGTACTACTATCTGATCTCCGGATTTAAACCCTAAACTGTTAAGTGATTCGCCATTCTCGAAAGCGATTAAAAGCTCTTTATTGATCACCTTTCCTCTTCTCATGACCTTGATCTTTTTCATATTAGCCCCGGTTGTCGGACCGCCGGTCATTTCTATAACATCCCATAGTGGGGACTCAGGATTGACTCTGAATAGCCCAGGTGCTTTCACCTCACCAAGGACACTCACTCTAATAAGTGGTTCTATGGTAATAATCGGACTGCGCAGGTAATTTGAATACTCACTTGAGAGGTAACTCTTCAGACTGTCCCTGGTGTATCTGGACACTTTTATCCTTCCAATCAGGGGGAATATCACATACCCTTCACTGTCTATGGAATAATCACCACTCAAATCAGGTTGCTGCCATATAGTAACTCGCAGTGCCTTGCCGGGCTTGAAAGGAGTTTCCCCATCATCAATAGCATGTGATAGATCTGGTGAGCATAACAGGAAGGTGAGCGCTGAGACAAGTAACACATTGAGATCCTTACTCCACCTGGAATGATGGAATTTAATCAACATTGTCATGCCCTCATTTCTGGAATGAAAGTCATCTTGATCGCCAGAATCTGTATCTCTTTTGCTTGGTATCGAGATCAAGTTCCTTCAAAATTCTTCTGACCTCGAGCAGGCTAACCTTGGTGTACCCGAATCTGCTGGAATTCAATGCGTTCCTAATCTTCCAAACGCCTGAGAGGGGATTGTCGATGACAAGAAGCTTTATTTTCTCATTCAGTGGGAGCTCCCGATCCATCATCGTGGTCGATATACCTAGTGAATCATAGAAGGAGGCTATCGTGAGTTGATCCTTATCCGATTCGATCCTATTATCTACAGCCGGCTCCTTGTCTCCTTGATCCTCTTCAGCAGGTGTTACATGTACATTTTCATCGCCTTCATCCGTGAGTGACAGGAGGTTCGTCTCGAAGTCACCGTCCACTCTCTTTTTTTCTCTCTCGCGAGACAGGTCTTCAACAACTTCTGGTGAAAGAAGTTTCTTCCCAACTGAGCTTGCCTCCTCAAATTCCATATCTGCAGCTTTCCCATCTCCGATCAGAGCCGTCCCCTCCTTCTTATCTTCTGAGATAACTGTGGCATTTCCCTGCGGTGTGGCCTCGAAATATGATACCGCACTTTCGGTAGTTTCGAAAACCTTCAGCACCCTGTGAAATTCCAGCAATTCGAAAACATCCAAAACGTCCGGTATCATTTGAGCAATCACGAGATCTCCTCCCTTCTCTCGCAATCCCTTAATTTTACCAAGGAAAACCCCCCATCCAGCACTGCTTATGTAGCTTACACTTGCAAGATCGACTATTACTTTGTTCATCCCCTGGGATATTACATCCGCGATTGCCAACTCTAATTGTGCCGATGTTACATTATCGATATAACCTCCTACTTGAATGATTGCAATATTCCCGGAACTTCCAACGCCATATGCATATACCTGAATTCCTTCCATATTACTGAAAATCCCCTGGGTGTGGATAAGTTATTACTGCGACTATTTTTGGCAATTTCCATGCCACCCGCACCAGCTGTCAACCTCATTTTTAAGGTCTGTAACTCCTTTATATTTAATTGAATAAGGGCTTGTCGAGAAGATCGAGGGGAGATCCACAAATGGCAGTGTATATTTCTGGACATTCATTTGCAACACACCAAGGACAATTGGCGTAACCGAATGAAAAACAACAAATTATAAATTGCTTTATTCCCGACAGATTTTCCTGCGAAATGGAGTACAAATAGCAGTTATCATAGGATCGCAGCCGAGATGAAGCAGTTCTAATTATGCGAGAATGCCGTTATGTCTATACCGTGCTTCTCAATCTTGCTGTAAAGGGTGGTCCTGCTTATCTGAAGAAGATTTGCTGCCTTTAAGATGTTTCCATTTGTTCTTCGCAAGGCCTTCTCGATGAATTTCTTCTCGTTCCTTGAGAGAGAGATATCATCCTCGTCTTCAGGAGAAAGCACTTCTCGTCTTATCTTCAAAAATCCAAAATCACTTTCATCCAGCTCGGTTTTTCTTCCAAGTATGACAGCTCTTTCAATCGCATTTTCGATCTCACGCACATTCCCTGGCCATGAATAGCTTTTGAGATAGGACATGGCCTCTGGCGAGATGGTCCTTACCGGAGATGCCTGTCTCTGGATAGCTTTGTTGAAGAAGTATCTTATGAGAGGTTCGATATCCTCTTTTCTCTCAACAAGCGGTGGTATGTATATCGGGATCACGGAGATCCTGTAGAACAGATCCTCTCTGAACTTGCCATGTGCTACCTCTTCCTCGAGATTTTTATTTGTCGCTGCTATAACTCTTACATCGGTCGTGATCGTCTTAGTAGCGCCAACTCTTTCAAATTGGTGGTCCTGCAGAAACCGGAGCAGCTTTGCCTGCACCGAAAGGGGTAGTTCACCGATCTCATCTAGAAACAGCGTACCACCTTCTGCCACTTCACATTTCCCGAATTTGAGTTTGAATGCCCCGGTAAAAGCACCCTTTTCATGCCCAAATAGTTCGCTCTCTATCAAACCTTCTGATAATACTGTACAGTTAACAACCACGAATGGTTTGTCCCGCCTGTTACTGTGATAGTGCAGGTACCTGGCCACGACCTCCTTCCCCACACCGCTCAGCCCCTGGATGATGACGGTCAAGTCGCTTTTTGCAATATCAAGCGCGTCTCTTAATATGTTCTTCATCACTGCGCTTTCATAGACCGGATTAATCCATCTCTCCTCATATCTTTCAAGTTCTTCACGGAGTCTGACATTTTCCCTTTTTATCTTGGATTGCTCGAGGGTTCTTCTCACCTTTATCGATATCTCATCCAGTGTGAAAGGCTTTAGAAGGTAATCATTTGCACCCAGCTTCATTGATTCAACTGCAGTCTCTACTGTTCCATAAGCCGTCATCATTATCACCGGTACCTCAGAGTCTATATTACTGAACTTTTTCAGAACCTCAATTCCGCTTATATCCGGCATCATGAGATCGGTCAGTACCAGATTGATACCGCCTTCGCGAAAAATCCTTTCTCCTTCTTCCCCGCAATCTGCCAGAGCTACTTCATAGCCCTCACCTTCGAAAAGTATCTTGAGACTCTGAAGCAACTTGGGCTCATCATCAATTATCAGAATTTTCTCTTTCGTAATCGACACAGTGCTTTCCCTCTCCAAAGATTAACGCACTGAAGATCCATATTTCACAATCAGCTTCTTTCCAGGCATCTTCATAGAGGCCAGCCTTCAGGCATGTCTGACGAAGGAATTCCTCTCGTGTCCATCCATATCTACTCGCCACCTGCGGAAGCAAGACGCCTGAATAAAAACCCTTCCGTATCATTAACCCGTGCTTTCCAACCTCAATCTCATCTTCACTTTCTACACTTATAAGTGGCGATAGAACAGATATCTCAATCTGTACTTTCTCAAGTTCCTCCTCTCCGAGTGGTGGAAATCTAGGGTCTCTGAATGCTGCTGAAATCGCCATCTCGCTTACCGTTTTGTATAATGGTTGCTCAGATTCCATACTACCGATACAACCGCGCAGATTCGATTCGATCTCAAGCGTTACGAATGCACCTCTTGCTTCTTTCAGATGTGAAGACTCGGGTTCATATTCAGGCAGGGTTAATCCCTTCATAGCCATTTCAATACTGCTCCTTGCTATTTGCAAAAGGATCTTCTTGTCTTCTGTTGATAGATGAAATGAACTCATCGCGATCCCAACATGTTAATAGTCAGGGTTGAGTGTTCACTAACCAATTGTCATTTATGGTATTTCTCTCCAGCTAATATTGTCCCACCCCTATAAATCTGTTCTATGAGCAGAACTCGTGCCAGCTCGTGAGGCAAGGTCATCTTCGAAAGGGCCATCTTCATATCCGCCCCATTTACAATCTCATCATCGAGTCCAAAAGGGCCACCAAGGCAGAATGACACAGATTGATGTCCCTTCAGCTTCAATTCCCTTAGAGTAGCAGCGAACTTGTGTGTGGAAAGATGTAAACCGTTCTCATCAAGTACGATTAGATATGACCCGTTTTGTATCTTCTCTCGAAGTCGTTCTTTTTCTCTCTTCAAGACCAGATCGATGTTCTCAGAACTTTTATACCGGCCCCTCTTCACCTCCACTACTTCGATAGGAAAGTATCTTCTTGCCCGCCTTAAATAGTCCTCGAATGCACCCTTAAGATCCTTTGCCTTTAACTTTCCAACCGTAAGGAGCGTTATTCTCAAGGGGACAATCACCTGTTCCTCATCTTTCTCTTGCAATAATGGTGTCACAGTGATAATGCTCATCATCCTGAGCTGGGTAATCTATGTTGTAATGCAAGCCCCGGCTTTCCTTACGAGACAACGCAGAACGTACAATCAACTCTGCTGCGGTAGTCATGTTTCTCAACTCGATCAATTCAGAGGACATCTTCCCTTGATTATAATACTCCTCAATCTCCTCTTTCATAAGTTTGATCCTCTTCCAGGCTTTGCTCAGGCGCTGGTCAGATCTAACAATACCTACATAATCCCACATAAGGGATCGTATCCTTTCGCTGTTGTGTGATATGAGAACAGCCTCGAGCTCACTCTTCCCTGATGGTACCAAATCCTCCGGCAAGCGGGTTTGGGTATCGGATTCTTGATCCAAACAAGTTCTAGCTTTACAAGCTGCTCTATCGGAGAACACAACAGCTTCGAGGAGAGAGTTGCTAGCAAGACGGTTTGCTCCGTGTACTCCAGTACATGCCACTTCACCCGCAGCAAACAGATTGTCTATACTGGTCTGACCATATTCATCCGTGACTACGCCTCCGCATACGTAGTGGGCAGCTGGGACAACAGGGATGGGTTCATTGGTAATGTCATATCCCCTCGTAAGGCATTCAAGAGTAATGTTGGGAAACCTTGATTTTATCCTTTTAGGCATTATGGGTGAGAGGTCCAGGTAAACATATTTGTTACCGCTACTTTTCAGTTCCCTGTCAATTGCCCTCGCAACAATGTCGCGTGGAGCTAGACAACCCTGGGAATGATAATTCTCCATAAAAGTCGTTCCATCGACTCTCTTAAGGAAAGCTCCTTCACCTCTGATCGCCTCGGTAATAAGGAGTGGATCTTCTCCCACCGGATAAAGCACTGTGGGGTGGAATTGTATGAATTCCATATTAGCTATTATCGCGCCAGCTCTGTATGCCATTGCTATTCCATCGCCCGTCGCGATTCGCGGGTTCGTGGTATGGAGATATGCTCTTCCTACACCGCCAGTGGCTAGCAAGACTATTTTCCCAAGGCAAAAGACAAACTCCTCTTCGGCAGAATTGAAAACCAGCACTCCTGAACACCGATTCCTGCCGTTTTCCTCCCTCACCACCAGATCCAGTGCGATATGATCCTCTAATATATTTACATTTTCAGCCTCCTCCAGCTTTTTCAGAAGGGCATTCTCTATCGCCTGTCCAGTCAGATCATCAGCTCTTACTATCCTCCTCTTCGAATGCCCTCCTTCCATCCCAAGAGAGAGTTTCAACTCACCACCTTCCAACCTTTCCATTGAGAAGGTGACACCCCAATCAATGAGTTCCCGGATCTTGCTTGGTCCTTCTCTTACCATGATCTCCACCATTTCTTCCTTACAAAGCCCCGCCCCAGCTCTCAGCGTGTCCTTTATGTGGAGTTCAAATGAATCATCCTCTCCAATCACCGCAGCTATCCCTCCCTGGGCATAGTTGGTGCTGGACTCCCTGTTTTCCTTCTTAGTCAGAACGGTAACGGTTCCCCACTTCGACGCCTTCAGGGCAAAAGTCAGTCCGGCCATTCCAGAACCAATAACGACGAAATCCGCCTTCTCTACTTTATACTCCACCTGTGTGACCCCCGTTAATGAATGCGTCGATTATGTTTCTTACTTTAGTCTCGCATTTAAAGATATCATATCTCACCAGAACCGTAAAACATTCAATCCCTTCGAAAAACTCCCAATCCACTTTCACTCTGTCCTTTTCGGTGGTGATAATTATCGCCTGCTTTTCATTGGCCAGTTCCTTGATAGCTAGGAGCTCATCTATGCCGTAATAGAAGTGATCAGGATATTCGATCAACTCAAACCATTCAGGCTTTAGAGTGGAGATTATCTCCTTGAATGTGTCTGATCTGGCAATGGAGGTGAATGAAAGAATCCTTCTATTTACTAGCATTTCAGGTCGGGCTTCCCCTGAATCGTAGAATATGGACTTGAAGAGAATCCTATTCGGCCTGACTTCGAAGATTCTTTCTGCCGGAAAATCATTTAAGCCGTCGAATTCCGTTAGCCTATTTGAGTTCAGGCCCTTTATGATGATAACAATATCAGCATCAATGACGCTCGAAAGAGGCTCCCTGAACGGTCCTGCAGGCAGTGGTCTCCTGTTTCCCAGGAGATCAGACTCATTGATAAGAACAATTTCGAAATCCTTGTGAAGTGGAAGAAACTGGAATGCATCATCGAGCAACAGGAAATGAGAGCCAAACTCCCTGATCGCCAGACGAGCGGCTTTGACCCTGTTCTTGCCAACAATCACAGCTACTCCGTCACGCAATCTATCAGCCATCATATATGGTTCATCGCCGATCTGACGCACCTCTCGCAACGGTCCGTTTCCACGAGATGCGGCAAAAGGTATTCTACGATTCTCAGTCCCCTTATAGCCCCTTGAGAGTATAGCTACCGAACGTCCCTTACTATGAATATATTCAGCCAGTTCCATCGTTATCGTCGTCTTGCCCGAACCTCCCATTGTAATATTACCTATTCCAATGACCTTTGAATTCACACGTTTCTTTTTAAGCATACTCGATCTATACAGCATACGTCTGAAGCCGACACAAAAGAAGTATGTGTAACCTAACAGCAGAAGCGGCACTGAAATTATAGTGCCTATCGTCCCGGCCGAATCTGCGTACAGGTGCTTGCGTATAAGTGCATACAATTTAAGATAAACTCTTCGCCAGTGCAGCCTGGCGATGGTCTTATTTACCGGTTTCGATGACACTCAACCTCTCGTCCAATTCCCTGGAAAGGGAATGAAGCTTTTCTTCGAGCTCAAGGCTCTTCAATGCAATGCCTTCCCTGTCAAGCTCCGCAGGGACGATGATCGGGTCTCCATAGATTATCAAAGCTCTCGAAAAAGGCTTGGGTACCCTGAACCTATCCCAGGTTTGTAGCTCCCAGAAACTATCGGTACCATTCACAAACGGTACAATCGGTAAGCCTGTTTTTTGCGCTATATAAATCACACCTGGCTGGACCTTGCACCTGGGTCCCTTAGGACCATCGGGGGTGATGGCAATATCGTATTTATTGTTCAGCTTTGTCAGGATGTTGAGTATTACTTTAGCTCCACCACGGGTAGTTGATCCCCGTATCGATGAGAAGCCGAGTCTTTTAGTTATCTGTGCTATTATTTCTCCATCCCTGTGGTTACTTATCACAATGTGTATATTATTATTCCTATGGGTATATGTGAGAATGAGCATTTGACCATGCCAGAATGTATATATTACCTTCCCTCCTCTAACATGAATAGCGTCTAGCTTTTCCTGACCCTCGATCGAGATTCTCAGAGTACACATCAGCAATTTGATCATAAGGGCGCCGATATAGCCCATAGACTTTACAATGAGGATATCTAGATTTGTTTTGAGCGAGAAGCCGATCCTCATATTCCTCACGAACCTTCCATCATTGAGAATGCGATAGATGCAACCTCCTCGGATGTCTTATGGTCTCCCAGTTTGGCTCTGATTTCATTGAAATCCTCAATCATAGCACGTCGGCGCAAATTGTTCCGATCAAGCAACTCCTCCACAAGGGGAATTATATTGTCATGGTTTACCTCCCGTTGAATGAATTCAGGCACGACCATCCTATCCATGAGGAGGTTGACAAGACTTATATACCTGGTCTTAATAAACATCCTGGCAAGAAAATAGTTGAGCCATGATAACCGATAACATACAATCATCGGGGTGCCAAGCACCGCCGCTTCGAGAACTGCTGTCCCTGATTTAGTGATTACACAATCAGAATTTGCTATCAGGTTATGTGAATCCCCGCGATATGCGAAAATGTGGGGGGATGAATCAAAAACCGAACAACTTTCAGGCAGACTCACGAGAACTTCAAGATCCGGATAGATGCGTTTCAGATTAATTGCGATGCACGAGAAAGGAGGCCACAGATTGTCAATCTCATTCTTTCTCACACCTGGAAGAATCCCAAGTATCCTGCTATCCGAACCGATTCCCAGTGAAGTTAGGAGTTCATCCCTCCTGTTCTCAACGGACAAGGCCTCCAGAACGGGATGTCCAACGTAATCGACACGTATATTCCATTTCCTGTAGTAATCCAGCTCGAAGGGCATAATCACTGCAACCCTGTCGACACATCTTCTTATTACTCTTACCCTCCTTTTACCCCATGCCCATAGCTGAGGGGGAATATAGTAAAGGACCGGGATTCCCATCTCCTTCGCAATCCGAGCGATACGAAGATTCAAACCCGGGTAATCTATCAGAATCACCAACGCCGGTCTCTCCCTCTGTATCGATTCCCTGATCCGTTTGATAAGCCTGATGAAGACACCGAGCTTGGGGAGAACCTCGGAAAAACCTACAAGACTTATGTCAGAGATGGGGATGAGCGATCGAAAACCAGCTTGCTCCATTTTTGATCCACCAAGGCCAAAAAACCGGCATCCCGGATTCTGCTTACTTAATTGTACCATCAACTGTGCAGCATACATATCCCCGGAATGATCACCGGTTGATATAAAGATTTTGGACTCCATTGTTACTACCTCATCTCACACACCAGATGGTCAGCGGGCCATGAATCTGTCAAGGTACCACATGAGAAAGAGAACCACCCCAAGTAGAAGGATCAATCTGATGACAGATCGCTTGCGGTAGATCGAATAACGTCGCCTTCGTTGTCTCTGCCATTTCGAGAGAAGTGTCATTTTTAGTCCATACTTATGAGCTACATCCGAATCGGGGTGCCCTTGATTTCATCGAGGATACGAACGGCCACGTGTAGTGCATTTCTTCCGTCCTTTCCGGAAGCTACGGGATTCTTTCCGGTCCTAACGCTTTCGACAAACGAGCTCAGTTCCCTTCTCAACGGTTCCTCTCCACTCAGCATACTTCTGTCCGAGACGAAGAACCCATCAGTACCAGCAGTAGAAGACCAATCATGGCCTGGTTCCGTGTTCAGCCGTATTATCTCTAAGGCTTTCTTATGGAAATCCATGGAGATGTATGCATCACGTTGAAAAATCCTCATCTTACGCACGACTTCTTTCGAAATCCTGCTTGCTGTAATGTTTGCAACGGCATGATTCCGGAAAGATATTCTTGCATTGGCTATATCTATTTTATCCGTTATGACAGGAATACCAACTGCATCTATAGTATCGACCTCTGAGTCTACAAATTTTAATGCTAAATCGATATCATGTATCATGAGATCAAGTATCACATCGACATCCGTTCCCCTGGGACGAAACGGTGACAGCCTGTGGCACTCAATAAACAGGGGATTTTCAACGACCTTATTTCCCCTCTCGACGACGGGATTGAACCTCTCAATGTGGCCGACCTGCAAAATAAGCCCCTTCCTCGCCGCAATTCGAATTAGTTCATCGGCCTCCTCGAGGTTTCTGGTAATAGGTTTCTCCACCAAAACATGAATCCCATTCTCCAGCGACTTCATGCAGATATCATAATGGTACTCGGTGGGAACCACTATGCTAACCGCTTGCACTTCATTAAGCAGGTCTACAAGATTATGGAAGCATTTGCAATCACATTCCCGTGCTCTCTTCCTGGCTCTCGATAGAATTGAGTCGTGGATCCCCACAAGCTCGACTCCCGGGATCTCGTTATAATTACGCGCATGAGCTGAACCCAAGTGTCCAACTCCGACTACTCCCACTCTAATAGCACTCATTGTAAATTCGTCCTTTTGAAAGTTAGCTCGATTTAGTCCTCGGCATTTCTTAATTTTCTAGAAAGTTAAGGGCTTCTCTCTACGATTGTCAACAGCTTCTATGCATGCTCCCGGAGGCTGGTTACTGTCCCTTTAGGTGAGTTTGAAAATTATCAGATCGGGGAAGC
>JBHIFB010000056.1:0-17947 GCA_046760905.1 Candidatus Glassiibacteriota bacterium
GAACACTGCCCTGATAACCCGCCTGCGAGCCACATGCGGGTCAATGCGAAGCGTCTAACTTAATGGCTCTAAGGTCCAGAAGCATTGAATTGCAATCCTTTGGTATTTATAGGATTACATAAAGAAAGTTTAAATTTTTAGGGAAAGTCCTTATAACCATATGAGGAGGAATAAGGTGGACAGGCATTTAATCTTTCTTTGACCGGCGGCTGTCACTATCCTAAAAAAATTCCCTGGGCAGGGGTCAAACCCAGGGAATTGCTTTAGAGGAAGTACAGACTAAACAAGAAGACTCACTTCTTGTCGGAGGTTACTGAGGACTGTACTCACTCTCACTAATAGCAATTTTTATGCCCTCTCGCCTACCACTGTCTTCCCTAATTACGTATTTGTAACTAATTATATTATAGTAAGTTATGCTTTCAATGGAGGTTCCCAAGGCTGTCTATTCCATGAAACTTATTATGAATCTGAAAAAATGTAATGAAAATTTTTCCACCCAGCCTGAGTGCCCCGGAGCACGTTTCATCCGGCAGCAGCATCAATCTATCAGAAGAATACTATGCTCAGACCGAGAGCAAGTTCTATTGCGTGGGATGTACCTATATCTACGACACCCTCTTCATCACCCTCCGCTGCGGCGGCGACATCGAATCCGAGATCGAATATGATGTGGTCCCTGAAGTCTCCCCTGAGGGCAAGCATGTCGTTCAGAAAGTACCTCACGCCACCGCCGTAATTAATGGAGAACTTCGCCTTCGTGTTCAGTGCCACGTTTATCGCCTCGGCGGCTGGGTCATCAGGATCTAGCACTGTAGCCCCCTCTTCCGGAACAAATATCAATGTCCCGGTGCCTATCGTGAAGTAGGGAACTATGTTGTCCACAGGGATGTTTATATCGAAATTGCCGACTAGGAGATAGACTTTGAAGAACTCTGTCGGAGAATATCCGATAGTTGTCTCACCAGTGAAAAGCCTCCTCGCACCACCCCCGAACCTCAGTCCATAGATAGGGGATCTATTGTCCTCCAGTTCATCCTCCTGAGTGAGCGTTCCGACAAGCCCCTCGAGCTCGAATGCCTTGAGAGACCTTGTTCCAAGAAACACCGAGAGGATCGCGCAGATCGTGAAGATCTTCTTCCCCATGAGCTCCTCCTATTTGAATGTACGAACGGTGAGTGGCCTCTCCATGGTGTTAACTGCCCGGATACTTACACTAAGATTACCTATCACGACTCCATTTGTCAAAGAAATTATTTGGCGAAGCTTTCGCTTTTTCCCTTCACTCCACGAAGGACTATGAGCCCGGCAAAAGCCATGATGGCTAGCGAGAGTATTGCTATTCTATAGGCAAGTTTCCCGTAGTCTGAGAACACATACACCAACGCCCCCCAAAGGAGGGGGCCAACGATTGAGGCAAGCTTTCCCGAAAGTGAGTATAAGCCGAAAAATTCTCCCAGCATCCTTTCCGGAACCAGCTCTATGAAAAACGGCCTCGCCGATGTCCACGTTGCTCCCAAGCACATACCGATAGCCGAACCAATCAGCCAGAAGATCGTTTTATCACTGATCAGTGCAGCTGTGACGAGGCAGATCGTCCAGGCTAAAACAGTCGACTCCAGCACTTTTCTCGCACCGATTCTGTCTAGTACAGATCCAACGAGAACACCACCCGCCATTGCGGAAGTGGTTGAGATTATGAAGAAGCTAACGAGTTCGGTGTTTTCCATGTCCATCACCTTGACCGAGTATACCGCCATGAATACGATGACCGTCGATATTGCATCCTCATATAAATATTTTGCGACCAAAAAACGCCTTACTCCAGGATACCTTCCGGTGTCGATTACAGCCTCCCTGATACGGCCGATTGCGAGTCCGAGCTTCTTTCCGGGAGTCGATAAGACAGGCTTCTCATCGCCCTCATGTATGAAGCGAAACGCAGGAAGGGAAAAAAGCAAAAAGAGGATCGCCGTGGGAATGAAGGCTGCCGATCGACCGTATCCCTCTCTCCTTTTCTGCAAGAGAGTTTTCACAGTCTCCCCTTCCCCGAGGTGGAGAGAATCGTATACTGCCTCATCCCAGTATACGACTCTCGTACAATCAGCCGCAATAACGACGGAATCGGGTTGAATTACTACCTCCCGCCTCGAAGGTCCCTCCCTAACGACTATGCGGTATGAGTATGGCAAACCTTCTTTAGACGGAGCATGATCAGAGGTTATACCCGTTTTTAGCTCCACGGCTTTGACCGACTTCCACCGTTCCATTAGAAACGGCACTTCTATTCCTCGCACAGATCCTGTGACCCACGGCTCCACCATCATGAGACCCATGATAGCCCCTAGATAGCCCGCTGCTACTCCATAGCCGGACACCTTACCCATCGACCACCGCAAAGAAACATTTGGAAGCAAGGCGTTGTAGAACACGAGGCCGCCCTGATAGGAGTAGTTCGCCACGACAAAGAAAATCAGAGCGATGTGAGCTCTGTATGCAACCTGGCCAGAGAACAAAGCGGTTCCACCAATGAGCGCTGTGGCTATACACGATGTGAGCGTCATGGCGATAAGATAAGGGACCTTCCTTCCGGCCATGTCCGAGAGCACCCCGAGTATGGGCAGGGTTAAGGCCACCATAAGCATCGAGAGGGAGTTGGCGAAGCCTACCCAGAAATCGTCCATACCGTTATCCACAGTAATCCATAGCGCGAAATAGGTACTCACCACATTCATCGAGAATATGGTATTCGCGAAATCATAGAGAATCCAAGATAGAGCGCCATGTCCCGGGTATCTTTTCATACTTTTCCACACTTATCAACAGGTTTATCACTTATTTGTTTTCCAGTTATGTTTTTAATAAAAAATTGAAGCAGCATCTGTCTTAAGGCCGTATCACGAATGTTTCTCTAAACTTTAAGCTTGTTATTTCATTATATAACAATGAAATATATATACCATTTAATGTGCTACTACAAATGGAACTTTATGATCCTTCAAACTTCCCGTCACGAAAAGTTCAGAGGTCTCGGCCGGGATCAGGAGCTTTAATGAAAAAGTTTGTGGAAAAAGACCCTGTTTTTCGATATCCAGAGAGGGCATCCGATAGCCTGGAGAAATCCTTTATCGAAAGCTCCTCAGGTCTTTTGCTTAAATCCAGACCGCAGGCCGATTCGATATGATCTATGTCCTCAACTCCTAGCGAGAAGCACCTTTCGCCTCTCAGAGATTTCTGAATCTGCTTCCTTCTTTTTGAAAAGAGAGATCTCACCAGGTAGAAAAATAGCTCGGGATTTTTCGGCTTCACTGGCGGCTCATCACGCATATGAAGGTGTATCGCCTGGGATTCTACCTTCGGCTTTGGCCTGAAACAGTCCCGACCGACGGGAAAGAGTAAAACAGGATCTGCCCAGTACTGGACGGCTATGCTCAGCGAACCGAACGCCCTGCTTCCGGGACTTGCCACCACTCTCAATGCGACTTCCTTCTGCATTACGAGCAACGCATCGGTCACCGACTTTCTGTGATTCAGAATATGCATCAATATAGGGGTCGTGATGTGGTAAGGTATCATTCCAATAATGCGAAGAGGCCTCCTTCCTTTCTCAGACATAAGTTCGGATATATCAAGCTTCAGGAAATCACCGGATATCACAGTAATCCTCTCAATTTCCCGGAACCTGGACTTGAGCAGACGGACGAGCCTTCTGTCTCTCTCGACCAGGATAAGGGCCGATGATCTTTTAAGGAGGTAAGCGGTAAGAAATCCCCTGCCTGGACCGATCTCGAGGATAACATCATGCGGATCGATCCTGAATGAATCCACTAGTTTCCGGGCTATTGATTCATCTACTAGGAATATCTGACTGAGGAAAGTACGGGTCCTCTTTCTAGGCATACCTGTGCCCGGTCACTGGAGCTTCTTGAGCGCGTCTTTTATGCGGAGGGCGGCCTCTTCGAGCTCATCTACGGAGGCAGTATATGAGAGCCTGACGTACCCATCTTCTCCGAAAGACTTCCCCGGAACGAGCGCAACCCTCGCCTTTTCAAGAAGAAAATTGCACATCGAGATTGAGCTGTTAACCTTTATCCCATCACATTCCTTCCCGAAGAATGGAGAGACATCGAAGAAGAGGTAGAACGCCCCCTTCGGGTAGACCATCTTCAAGCTATACTTCTCCTGCAGGCTCTCGACGATGTAACGGCGCCTCTTGTCAAACTCGGAAACCATCTCATTCAGAGCCTTGTCATATTCATCCGGTGCCCGCAGCGCTGTCAGGGCCGCATATTGTGAGATGGCAGATACGCATGAAGTCGTGTGGCTCTGGAGCCGAATCATCGCTTCGATGAGCTCACGTTTTGTCGCGGCATATCCTCTCCGCCATCCGGTCATACACATGGTTTTCGACAGCCCGTTGACCACGACGGTACGGTCCTTCACTTCCGGGCAAGCCCTTGCTATCGATACTACAGTTTCATCATCATACACTATCTTCTCATAGATTTCATCGGATACGATCCACATTCCATGCTCGGCACAGAAACGGCCGATGGCCGAAAGTTCCTCGGGGGTGTACACGGCGCCCGATGGATTGGTCGGGGAATTGAGGATCATGCCCCTTGTCTTTCGCGTGGCGTGTCTCTCGAGATTTTCGACGGAAATCTTGAAATCGTTATCCGGTTCACCACGCACGATGACCGGTTCTGCTCCGGCGAGCTTAACGATTTCTGGATAACTCACCCAGAAAGGAGATGGGATCACGACCTCATGACCCTCCTGGAAGAGGCAGAAGGCGGCATTGAAAACCGCCTGCTTCGCGCCTGCTGTGATTATGATATCCTCGGAGGAATATTCGAGTCCGTTCTCCTTCTTCAACTTCAGCGCGACACACTCTCGAAGCTCCTCCAGTCCGGCGGGAGGTGTGTACTTCGTCTTGTCATCCTCAATCGCTTGCACACCGGATGCCTTGATGTAGTGTGGAGTCGGAAAATCCGGTTCACCCGCTGAGAGATCTATTACATCGATACCGTTTCGTTTCATTTCCTTAGCCCTGGACATGACGGCCATCGTAGCCGATTTTGTGACTTCGTTCACACGATCTGAAAGTGTTGGATCCACTTAGCTTCTCCTTTTTCTACTGCCAAACTTTTGCTTGAGTTTTTGCTTCACGATTTCCGGAACGAGAGTATCTATATCCCCCCCGAGCTCCGCCACTTCTCTGATTAGACTCCCGCTCAAATATATATATGTGATATCGGGAACCATGAAGATTACCTCGAGTTCAGGTTCCAACCTTCTATTCATCAGAGCCATCTGAAATTCATATTCGAAATCCGAGAGAGCCCGCAGACCCCTGATGACGACAGAAGCTCTCTTTTTGTGCGCGAAATCGACCAGGAGACCATCCATGGATTCGACAGCGATGGGGAGATCTTTTGGGAGTGACCCCTCTATCATCTCCACCCTTTCCTTTAGACTGAAGAGGGTCTCTTTGGGAGGAGTCCGGACTACTGCTACGATGAGCTGATCGACTAGGGAGAGCCCCCTTGTAATGATGTCCAGGTGGCCCATTGTCACCGGATCAAATGTACCGGGATAGATGCCAGTTCTCATTTCTCTCCTCCGAATGCATAGACAGAAATCCTCTTCTCCCCCGAAGCCAGAGTCCTGATAAGATCGCCGCAGCGAAGATCAGGAGAAGGCGGTTCACTTCTTTCGTGCTCGAGACAGAGGATCGAGGTAAGAAGGGGTTCACTGTCAAGAAACTTGATTAACTTCGCCACATCACCGCTTCTATAATCAGGATCCGCAAGCATGATATCAAATGAGATCCTGTTGCATGAACATCTTTTCAAGAATCTGAACACATCGTCCTGGACCAGTTCAGCTCTCTCCTCCAGGCCGAGGTCACTGATATTCTGAGAAAGGCAGGTGAGTGCTGCGGCATTCCTCTCGACAAAGAACACTTTTCTCGCCCCTCTGCTCAGAGCCTCGAATCCGAGGGAGCCGCTACCAGCAAAAAGATCGCACACCATTTTGTTTTCAACATCGGGTCCAAGGAAGCTGAAAAGAGACTCCTTCAACCGAGCCAGTGTAGGACGTGTTCCATGTCCCCTCGGCACTTTGAGCGTCCGGCTCCTGAATTCACCTGCTATTATTCTTGTCGGCATATCCTATCCGTATGTCTTTTACCTTTGCCTGCAGGCTTGTTATCCCCTTCCAGGTATTCTCTTCAACCGAGAACACCATATCCAACGGTTCATTACTCAAGGAGAGTTCTTCTGCCAATTCTCCCAATCCAAATCCTATTGCGTCAAGTGTGCGTCCTTTCCCTCTCACCTTCATCTTGAGGTGACCTTCACCCACATTCCTCGGGTAACCATCGATTTTGACTCCTCTCATGAGAAGCAGAGGTCTGGGATTAGAGGGACCGTTAGGCGCGGTGAGCTTCATCTCATGATACAGGTCTCTATTCACCTCATCCATTGAGACCTCGGCATCTATACGGAGCTCCCTCTGCAGGGAGCTCGGTGTGAGTGCCTTCTTTGCCTGCAGGTTCAGTTGTTTCCTGAATTCTTCTACATCCTCCTGCCTTATCTTAATACCGGCAGCGTGCTGGTGACCGCCGTACTCTATGAGATGATCTGCACATGCTCTTAGAGCATCATAGAGGTGAAAAGATGGAATGCTTCGCGCAGAACCTCTGCCTATACCATCCTCATCCAGAGTAACAAGCACAACTGGACGATAATATTGTTCGACCAGCCGGGATGCGACGATTCCCAATACGCCCTGGTGCCAACCGTGGGAGGTGAGAACCACCGCCCACTCCTCATCCGGATTGAAGTCGGCGAGTTTTTCCCTCGCCTCCACAAGTACCTTGCTATCGATCCTCTGCCTCTTCCTGTTTTCCTGCTCCAGAATCGCGGCCATTCGCTCGGCCTCGCGAGGCTTATCAGTTGTGAGAAACTCGACGACCTCCTGTGAATCCCCCATCCTCCCCACCGCGTTTATCCTCGGCGCAAGGGAAAACGCTACGTGGCCGGCAGTGAGATGCTTGCCCGAAAGGCCTGACGTTCTAAGCAGGGCACGGAGGGCAGCGTTTGGATTTGTGTGAAGTACTTCCAACCCCCTTGAGACCAGCACCCTATTCTCACCCACCATCGGAGCCACATCTGCGATTGTACCAAGCGCTACCATGTCGAGTAAATCATTGAGCTCCTCTTCGTCCCGCCCGAGGTTTTGATACAACGCTTGGCAGAGCTTAAAAGCAACGCCTATGCCGGCCAGTTCCTTGTCCGGATAGGGGCAATCTGACTGTTTGGGATTCAAAACCGCCACCGCATCCGGTAACACTGGACCAGGTTCATGGTGATCTGTAACGATCACATCGAGGTTCATACTTCGAGCCAGGTTGATTTCATCGTAGGCCACGATCCCACAATCTACCGTGACAATCAAAGCCGCGCCTACTTCCTTTGCACGCCTTATGCCTTCGGCCGATACGCCGTAACCTTCGCTCAGTCGGTTGGGTATGTAATGATGAACTCGGAGCCCGAGTCTGACCAGTACCTTCTCGAGAAGAGCTACGGATGTCAGGCCATCGACATCATAGTCACCATGGATCAGCACAGCTTCGTTTCCTCTAACCGCTTTAAGGAGTCTGTCAGAGGCCGCATCCATACCTCTCATGAGAAATGGATCGTTCATACTGGACTGATGCGGATATATAAAATCACGGATTCCCCTGGCATCGACATAGCCCCTTCTCATCAGAATTTCAGTCAACACGGAAGAAATGCCAAGATCTTTCGAGAGGGATTCCCTCAGTTTCTCATCCACTCTCACCGGTTCGATCCATCTGTAGATGCCCTGTTTCATAACTTCCCAGCGCCTGTGGTATGTAAAAACAATAATCCTGAAGAGGGGAAAATAAGCCGGGTTCTGTCCTTTTCAGGCGGCGATCATTCATCTGGGATAGCAGTTGCCTGCTACCTCAAGCGACCTACCCGAGGGTCGAGCGAAACGGGCCACCTCTCCCCTCCTATTTGGTCTTGCTCCGGATGGGGTTTACCGTGCCTCCAGTATCACTACCGGAGCGGTGAGCTCTTACCTCACCTTTTCACCCTTACCTCCCGTCTGAAAGCAGGAAGGCGGTATATTTTCTGTGGCACTTTCCGTCGGGTTTCCCCGCCTGGGAATTACCCAGCATCCTGCCCTGTGGAGCCCGGACTTTCCTCCCTCTGAAAGGAGGGCGATCGCCTATTCCCCACTTCAGGAACTCCCTGTTGTGCCCATTGATTCTTCCCGATCAATGGCAAAATTGGCCAGTTGATCCGCACGTTTATTGGACTTTCTGTCGATCAATTCTATCTCGTACGCTTCAAGATCGGAAAGCATCGAAAGAACCCTTCCGAACAGAGGCCTCAATCCTTCGTTGCGTATCCTGTACTCGGCCCGCAGCTGTCTAACCAAGAGTTCGCTGTCGGAATAGAAACAAGCCTTTCGCACTCCCAGGCCTTTCAATTCTTCGAGTGCCAGCTTAAAAGCCTCATACTCAGCCTGGTTGTTCGTCCGTTCTCCGAGGTATCTTGAAACTTCACGCTTCTCGCCACCTGGCACCTCTATCACGATGCCTGCTCCAGAGGGTCCCGGATTTCCACGAGAAGCACCATCTATGTAAACTGCATATGATTCGTGATCGTCAGACTTCATTTTGACTATTATAAATCTAGGTTATCTCTGTAATATATTATCCTTCCACAATTTTCGCAACTCATAAGTTCCGCGTTCTTCTTTATCTCGGCCTGTCTCTGCAGCGTGATCTGGGCATAACACCCACCGCAAAATCCCCCCTCTATAACCTCAGCTATCGGTAGTTTTGAAATGGCACTTCTCACTCTCTCATATCTCTTGATAGCAACAGGTCTGAGCATACTTGCGAGGTTCTTCCTTTCATCCCTTATCCTAACAATTTCTTCCTCGACCCTGCCCTTCTCTTCTATGAGAGCCTTTGTGTCATTCTGATGCGTCTCTTCCGTTTCCTTCAAATCCTTCATGACGGTGTCTAGCTCTGACTCAAGCGCCTCGATCTCCTCCATGTATTCTAGCACCTCCTCTTCCAATTCCCTGATGTTCCCCTTCACCCCTTCTATCTCATGCAGGAGGGCCGTGTATTCCTCATTCGTCTTTACCTCAAGCAGCTGGTTCTGGTACTTCTGTAATGTAGATTCCAAGTGTTCTATTCTGCCCTCGGTTTCCTTCCTCTTCACCTTTGTGCTCTTCAAATTTTCCGTCACTTCCTGTCCCCTCATCCGTTCCTTCTCCAGCTTCGTCTTTAGCTGATCTATTTCATTGGGGATAGCCTCGAGCCGCTCTGACCTTCTGGTGATTTCCTCATCCAGTCTTTGCAGTTGAAGCAGCTGTTTCAAAGTATCACGCATGCACACTCCTTTCCTCATCTTTAGTGTGGATTATAATTGCATCATTCCAATCAAATGCGTGCCTTTATTCACATGAATCCATAATAAAAAAGGGGTGTATCTGATGCGATACACCCCTTTACGGCGCCTTCAGTAGGCGAGCCAAACAGCATTGGCAACGCCATATCCTGCACATTATTTTATACATCGTAGAATGCCTGGTGGGCGATACTGGACTCGAACCAGTGACCTCTTGTATGTGAAACAAGCGCTCTAACCAACTGAGCTAATCGCCCCTCTCTTTTATATCGAAATACATGGGCCCAGTAGGACTCGAACCTACGACCAACGGATTATGAGTCCGTCGCTCTGACCAACTGAGCTATGGGCCCGAAGTTTTAACCAACAGTGTAGGCTGCAGTTAATTATGACAAAAATTAATTTTAATTGTTCCGGAGATGGATGTCAACCTTTGAAGGCACATTAAGTCGGTCCTGGTAAGTTGACCGGTGTCTTCGCCTTCTTGTTCGGGATTGGCTTCCTGCTGCATTCCTTTTCGATGGTCTTCGTTTGGACGCCGGTTTTTGTAATATTCAATGTTCTAGAATTGAAGCTTGTCGAGGAACCGGAGCTCGAGCGCAGCTTCGGTGAGAGATACATGGAATACAGGTGGCGCGTACCAATGTTCTTTCCCGGGGGTGGCCGGCGTTACAGTAATAATAAGAAGAGAGTCGACTAAAGGGTGAGAAACATACGAAAGGACGATTAAGGATTAAAATGTCTTAATGCTTTAGATAACTTGAAACAGAAATTTTGTGAAATTATATTAAATGGATATTGGCACCCCATAATTCTTAAAAAGATTCAGAGATCAACCGTGAATCAATTACGTTCTAGGGTCATCCTACCCGTCTTCAATATATTCATTCTCTCATTCTTCCTGATTGGATTCACCGCTTCATCCCATACTATCATCAGGAATAATTATCTTACGTATTCGATGTACAACATTGCCCTCAAGGTGCTAGCTGATAATCTCAATTTTTTTCTGTTGATGGCCGTTTCAGCATCCGCGATTACAACACTCTCTTATCTTGTATTATCGAAGTCCGGTAAATGGGATGAAGCGAACTTGTTCTTTTCCATATTTCTTGTTCTCGCATTCCTTTTTGGCTTAATTGTCGGTGGTTACTTCCTGAACACCAAGAACGTATTTCCTCCACCACTTACCAAATCCGGTTTACTGTTTAATGCATCTTACGTAGTACTCCTTGTTATACTATGCGCAACGACGTATTTATTAAAGAACCGAATACATCGTTACCTATCAGCATGCGCGAATATCTTCATTAAATTAAACTCATCCTCACTTGCGATAATCGCTGTCTTCATAATCGTCAATGCATCACTCTCATTTTTGAAAAACACAAATGGGAAAGGATCACCCTCTATCCTCCTCATCTCTCTCGACACTCTTAGATGGGATCATCTCGGGTGCTATGGTTATGAGTCACCGACGAGTCCAAACATAGATGCGCTCGCAAATGATGCCGTGCTTTTTAAAAACGCAATAAGTCAATCTTCCTGGACTCTCCCGACTCACATGTCGCTTTTCACTTCACAATATCCATATGAACACGGCGCAGTGAAAGCCATGGTCTCCATCGACACCAAGGAGAGAGGACCGCTCTTATCCGAGGTATTGAAGGACCGTTTCTATACAAACGCCGGTTATACCGGTGGCGCTCTTCTGGATCAGCAGTATGGATTCTCTGATGGTTTTGATATTTATTCTGTTAATTACAGTGAATACAGAAACCCGATAGATGACAAAGTCTTGGAATTCCTAAAGGAGAACAGGGATGTTCATTTCTTCCTGTTCCTGCATACCTATTGTATACACAATTACTATGCACCACATGAATTCAGAGAGATTTTTGACACCTCTTGCGATGAACAAATGCATGAGTGGAATGAGATACTCCCCTTCGTGAAAAAATTCCAGGTTTCAGCTATCGACAGCTCAGGTGAAGAGAATAAAATACAACATCTGGTGAAACTTTACGACTCTTCCATCAGGTACGTCGATAGCAGGGTCGGCTTCCTTCTTCAACAATTAAAGGAAATGGACCTGTATGATGATATCATGATAATAATTACATCAGACCATGGTGAGGAATTTGGAGACCACGGCCATACCTCCCACGGTCATACTCTATATGATGAACTGATAAGAATCCCCCTCATCATCAAGTTCCCGAATAATGAATATGGAGGGACTGAGTTAAGGGGTATAGTCAGACAGATTGATATCGTTCCAACTGTTATCGACTATCTGGGTATTGACAAAATGCCATGGATGAGAGGCCAATCTCTGCTAAAGATGATAGAAGGGAGATCTGCTAAAAACAGACAAGCGTTTTCTGATGTCGAAAACAGGAAGAAACTGAAATTCTCCCTGAGGACTGCTGATTATCATCTCGTATATTATGTGAACTTGAAAGATTTCATCGAAAAAAAGATCGGCTCCTTTCACCTGTACGATGTCGTGAACGATCCAGGCGAACTGATAGATATCTCATCCATGGATGAAAAGATTTTTTCAGAACTGAGGAGTGATCTATTGGACTGGCTATCGCAAATGGACGTCAGGAAATTCTTTAAATCTGGTAAAATAGATTTAAAACCCGACCTCGAAAAGAGATTGAAAGCCCTCGGTTATCTCCAGTAACAAGTTACAGGCTCTGCTTCACAGCATCTTATCATCCCCCTGACCCTCAATCATTGTGTCCAATATACGGCGTGGAAGGAGAGAGGCTCCAGGTTCACTAAAATAATAAGTGTAACAGGGTTAATAATAGCTAGTATCTCTTGACAAATCCTGAAGCATCCGGTATAATGTAAATTAGAAGTTTGCTTCCCCATTATTCCATTCACCGGAGGCTTCCATGCGACATCCCACCCTTTTCTCGATTGTCCTTTTGGGATCTATTGCTGCAGTTCCTATAGAAAGTCCAAAAGTATCCCAGATTACCAGGATCGATTCAAAAGAGTCACTAAATCTAGGACCTGAGGAGAGCATTCCTGTTCAAGGAGCCACCCCGATCTATTCCTGTGACATTTCAAGAGACAACTGCGGCTCTATAACTCCGAATTACTTTTCGGTGTTTATTGCAGATGGAGCTTTCGACAAGACAGACAGCACGCTTTTTTTCGTCGATGTTCCGAGTGGCGGAGACGGAGTCTTTCAGATCGATCCAGCCACATGCGAGACCGTATCCGGCTCCTACTACAGTATCAACGATGGAACCTCACAGCGCGGGATAGGATATGACCCGGAGAATCACCACATCTGGGTTGGTGGCTGGAACGATCGCTATCTGAACCAGCACGATGCGACTCCACCGTATTACCCCATATCATATAACTACGTCGATCTTGCCATAGCCGGCTGTGCGGTTGACGATTCCGCCAATTACCTTTTCGTTGCAACAAACAGCTCACCAGATATGCTGCATGTCTACGACATAACCGGTGGCACACTCGGCACCCAGCTCGGCGCGTGGGAAATACCGTGGCAGTCAACAAGCGATGGATACGACATGGCCGGTATGTCTTTCAATGACATTACCCGCCAGCTTGTCATGGTTAACCAGTATATGGCAGGTCCCGGAATCGCCAGGGAGATCTTTGACTTCGACATTTCCACGGGGCTCACTCAGGTCGATTACTGCCATCTCGACAACACAGGTTATGCCTGGGGCATAGCGCTCATAGAGGATGAGGCAACAGAGCCCTCCTCTTTCCTCAGCTATCATCCGGACATCTCCAGTTTCAGTCCCCCATATGATATTGACGAATACGGGATTCCATCGGTATATCCGCCCTATGATTTGGCGTGTGCAGGAGGGACTGAAGACTGCAGTATTGAGCTCTGGTGGAGTAACGGAGACGAGTACGACGAGGTACACGTTTACAGGTACGGTGAGCTCATCGCAATTCTCCCTGGTGATGCAACGGATTACACCGATTCAGATATTTACTATAACTCCTGCGATCCGCCTCTTACATATGGAGTCTCAGGTGTGATAGGACCGGATGAGAGCGGAAAAGCGGAATGTAGCCTGGACGTCTGGCCGCCTTACTGGACTTGCATAGACTTCAGCTACAGTGACGGTGGCTTTACTCCAGGCGGGGTCGCTGACTGGGAATGGGGCGAGCCGAGCGTTAATCTCTACGGAAACGCCTGGGAAACGAACCTCCAGGCAAATTATGAAAACAACGCTTGTGGCTGGCTCGATTCGCCGTTTATAAGAATCAATACGTGCGGCGCATGCCAGGTATCGTATACTTACATGGATGTGGAATGCGATCATGATGGCTGGAACCTTCAGATCTCTGCTGACGGAGGCAACACATGGTCTGTGATACATCCTTATGAGGGCTATGATCAGGGAGTACCGACAGGAGCCTGCGAGGAAGGGCTTTCCGATTCGACATACTGTGGCGATGGAGAGCTGGAACATGTTTGGTTCGATCTGGACGAGCTTCACGGTGAGGTGGTGAAGTTCAGGTTCCTCTTTGAATCGGATTCCACAAATTCACAGACAGGTGTTATAATATATGAGTTCTGTTTTGCCCAGAGTGGAGGGCATGTAGTTCCTGTTGGGGTCTATTGCGAGCTTCTTAATCCCGACATAAACGGAGACGGGGTGGGAGACGTCCATATCGGGGATTACATATACTACAGCGCAACCTTTGTAAATCAATTTTACAATCAATTTGAATACGGAACCATGCACTCGGTTTTCGCCAGTCAGAGTTGTCCTGTGGATTCCACCCCCATAGCCGAGGTAGGTCCCTGGTGCGTGGGCACGCTGCCCGGCTCAGGGTCAAGGACTCATTACTATAGAATGAGGGTTCCAAATCGGGAGCATTTGCTCGATCTTAATCCCTGGGCTGTCCAAGTCGGGGGCTGGACATGCAATGATGGAAAACCTGACTACGAGTCAATGAGAGGCTGCTTCGATTTGACACTCCTTCCTGCCCGGGAGAAGCCTCATACATTTGAGCCCGTTGAAGGATTCAAGGTAGAGGAAATCGACGAACCCCCCGTTTTTTGAGTGAATGAGGTTGGAGGCCGGGCATCTATAGAATGCCGCTCTATTAGATGAGGAGATGCTTCATGGTGCCTCGACCACCGTCACCGAAACCGTGTCGATGTCGATAACTGTGAAGGGGCCCATCGTGGCGGTCAGGCCGATCAGTTCGTAGCTTCCTGGAGGCGCTTTCATAGGAACCCAGAGCGGGAGTGTGCCCGAAATTGATGAGACGGGTGGGAGGGACAGCGATCTCCTGTTGAGAAGGAAGCCATCACCTACCGGAGGCTTCACTCCGAGAAACGCTTCGAAAGCCTGAAGAATACTAGTTGGGTTTCGCAGCTCGTAATCCAGGTAGAGACTGTCGCCCTGCTGGACTGTTCCGGTTTCAGGTTCCAGGTCTATTTTCGCTACGGTAACGCCTCCAAGCTCGTCCAGGGCACCGGGAAGATTCACAAGACCCCAGCCGTAGGTATTATCCTCCCCCGGTGATCCGAGATCGACCGCGCTGTAAAGGAGTGACTCCTTGATAGAGTCCACTTCCGAGGCAGCCTCGGCTTGTGCCAGGAGTGCTATGCCTCCCGCAACATATGCAGTTGAAAGGCTGTTTCCGCTCCAGACGGAATAACCACCGCCGGCCACCGTGGACCTCACATTAATGCCGGGCGACACGACTTCCGGTTTGACAGTCTGACCGTCACACCCGGATGGACCTCTGCTTGAGAAGGAAGCGATTGCAAAATCCGGGCTCCAGCCATCCACTGTTCCAACCGAAAAACAGTTCACCGGTGATTCTATTCTGTCTGCAGGGGATCCTATCGTTTCAGAACCGGGGCCGTATGATCCCGCCGATGTCACCACTACAACACCCGCCTCCTCCAGCGCATCGATCGAATCCCAGAGCAGGTCGTCACATATGCTGAAAAAAGACCAGGTGAAGGGAATTACATCCGGTACATCATCATCAGTTTCGGGATCACCATCCGGGTCGAATGCCCACTGAAGAGATGAGAGAAGATCAGCGATAAAATCATCCCCCCCGATCGCCCGGGCAGCTATCCAGACGGCATCCGGTGCTACTCCGGTTGTGTCGGGGCCCTCTCTGCCCAGGACAAGGCCGGCCATGAAAGTCCCGTGGTCATTCTCATCGACCGGAAACTGAGTCCCGCCAACAGGGTCGAACCAGGCCTCGCTCCAGTCAACGCCTTCCTCTGCTCCCCTCCACCTGTCTGAAAAAGCCGGATGGTTTCCATCGACGCCCGTATCGACTATGCACACCATGCGGCCGAGACCTGTCAATCCAAGACTCCAGAGCGAATCGGCACCCATCACCAATAGACCGCCTTCGGCCGATCTCCCCTCGGGAGCATTTCCAGGTGTCTCCTCGAGTACAGGCATCATCCTCTCCGGCCTCAGGACCTTCTCGACCTCATAGAAGGCCGCTAATTCCTGGATGATGGATTTATCGGCTTCTAGCCAGATTGCATTTGTAATCCAGTAGCTCCTGTAGCTCTTCACCAGTCCTATCTTCCTCCCGACTTCCAGAAATTTCAGCACACGTGACTGGGAGGCAAGAGCCCTTATTTTCAGATACCTCATGTGCTCGGTATGCCCGAGAGGGGCCGATTCCTTCACGAAGCCCATTGGGTCGACCACAACAATCGCTTTCTCCATCACAATCCCATCGAAATAACCGGGTGTCGAGGGAAAGCATGGTGAAGGGGTATTTAACAAAAGCACTGTAATAACCATAAATACAATGGAACATTTTTTATTCATCACTGGCTCCCCATCCAAGCATCAATCTATAAAAGGGTATCATCCCATTTGCGAAATGTTCCCCTGACCTCGCAACGGATAATATTGCTCGTTTAACATTGATGCGCAAGGGCAGGAAATCAGTAGTCACTGAGAATATTCCCCTCGAAATAATCCTCATTCATAAGATCGCAACTGAAGTATCCTGACCTTGCAAGCAATCTGTAATATCCGGGGGCAATATATTTTGGGATACTGATGGTGTATTGAAGCTGTGTTTGCTGCCCCGGATCGAGAATGAGAGTAGTCGGGTTGTCCGGGCCATCGATAATACGGGAGGGGATCTTGATCTCCGCCGATGGGCCTCTTCTAGCAACCAACCATATGTCGCAAGTTATCGTTGTATCCTGAGTATTTATCGCATTCAGGCTGAAGGAAATGGAGGAGCCACGCTCTACATCCGTCTCCGGCGGAGGCAAGAGATCGAGAGAAGCAACTCCCCACTGGTTCAACAGTATTGTGAGATTTTCGCTATTGCTGCTGGAAACAGCTAAGTCGGTATGACCATCGCCGTTGAAATCTCCTGATGTTATTCCATAAGGTCTTGTAATGGAGTTGATGGACCTTTTATTCGGAAATGCTCCCGAACCATCTCCTCTATAGACTCTTACCATGTCATTTATTGTGAAGCTACACGCGATATCCACATTTCCATCCCCGTCCACGTCGAGCGGCTCGATGTCTCTGGCCCCCGGTGACAGATAGTAGAAATTTTCGAGGGCAGCGAAACCACCTTCCCCGTCTCCGAGAAACGTCTCAAACGTATGCTTGGTCAAGCAGACAATATCGTTATGGTCATCTCCATTGAGGTCGGGGGTCGCTACAGCGAAAGCATCGTATCCCACGTCTATTGATTTCGTACCGTAGAAAGTGCCGCTTCCGGTCCCGAACATAATAACAACTTCATTATAAGCCATGTTCGACACAACGAAATCAGCATTGCCATCCTCGAAGAAATCGGCTGTGGCAACCATGCTTGCGCCTCCACCGACATCATACGATTCGACCAATTGGAAGAAGCCATCTCCCTGTCCGAGGAACACATACGCCTTACCGTACACCCAGCTGACAGCGATGAGGTCATCGTAGGAGTCACCATCCAGGCGGTCCACTATACAATATGTAGGATAGTCATCCGAGGCAGAAGTATAATAGATGCTGAATGAGCCGCTCCCGTCCCCAAGATATGTACCAACTGTATGCTCCAGTGTGTTCACCACAACGATATCCGCATCATTGTCCTGATTGAAATCACCTGTCTGAATGGAATTGGGTCGCTGTCCGTTGTGAAATCTATCGTATCGCGTCGGAAAAAGGCCGGTCCCATCACCCCAGAAAAACGATATATAGTAGGCATCCATAACCTCACATGTTAATGCGAGATCCAGAAAGCCGTCTTCATCGAAATCCTCTTTAGTTATATCATAGGATGAGCCAAGGGCCGGCAGGTCGTATCGGGCGAAAAACGGTTCTGCCGGGAATGCCTTCGTCTGAAATATAGCGATCGTAAAAAAGGCAAATAAAGATTTCGATATTAAATTCATTAAGTCACCATTTTAGTTTGTCTTACATTATACCAGATTAAAGGTGGCTTGTCAATCTTTC